>JBKDHA010000099.1:0-5056 GCA_046335555.1 Bacteroidota bacterium | reverse complement strand
GAGCACGCTTCCGTTTAAATAGGTTGTACAAAGGAAAGTCTATAAACAAAATGGATAACGATAACCTCAAAAAAAACAGCCTCCAAAATGTCCATTAGAGACGGTTGTCCTTTTTTCAGCCTCCAAAATGTCCATTACTCCGTTTAATATGCACTTCGGCATTCTCGCGGCTAGGACAATGCCTGCGGTAGATCGAAAATTGAAACATCACAAACCCATCTTCCAGCAAATCTTTGCGGAATTTGGCAGCCACCTTGCGGTCTTTCTGCGTTTCGGTGGGCAGGTCAAAAAACACGAGTATCCACAAAATACGGTAGGCGTTGAGCCGCATCATTTTAGTTCGGGGTATGCTATTTTTCTGACTTCGCCCATAAAACAACGGGCCAGCGATGCTGTTGTGCGTTGCAGACCAACCATTAGCGGACTGCTGTCGCCATCAATTGTAATATCGATTACCGGAATTCCAAGCAATTCCTGCTTTACAGAGGTTGTGAGTTCTGTATAGTCAAGTCCCGAATTCATCAGCTTTACAACAACTTCATCAACAAAAGGACGATAAGGCTCCATAATATCATCGGCCAAACAATAGGCATTGTATTTGTTGCGGTGATGAATGCCAAGTGTTGGCAGCAGTCCCGAGCTTACCAACCCACGGGCTACAACGGCGCGTAAAATGGCATAGCCATAATTGAGCAAATTATTGGGCGGAATTCCGTTTCGTTCGCGCAGAAAGTTTAACTCGGGCGGAAAAATTGTTTTCCAGTACCAGGCTGCAGCACGGGCTTCATGATTTTGCTGATCGCCCGAAAGCACACTGCTGCTCCAGTGTTTCATATTATCGGCCGGCTTACCAAGCTTTTCGAGCAGCCGTGCCTGATTGGCAATTTTAGCCGAAATAGTTTGCTGCCAAAGATTTTTTTTCAGCGGTTGCGATGCATCAATCTGTGCTCTGAAACGCTCTGTTTGAAGGGTGTTTCCCGCAAGCGGGAGTAACATACCCGACGGCAGGCGCGTATCATCGCAGGTAATTACAGCAGTATTGTTGTCGAGCAGCGCACCTATTAAGGCTTGTGTAATTGTAATTTGTTTATGATCGAGCACTACAACGCCAATATCTTCGACCGGAATTGTTTTGTATGCTTCTTTCTTGAATGTTTCGGGTAGTGTGTCGTTTTTCTCTACTTCGGGCAAGCGGATAACGAGCTGCGCGTTGCGCAGCGAGAGGTAGGTAGGATTGCCGAAATAGAGGGTGCGTTTAATCATTGGCAAGCGAGATACGGCCGAGCCGGTCGATCTTTACTTTGATTCCAGTCATTGTACTTTTGCTGGCTTGGATAGCTCTTCCAGCTTGTTTATCAGCAACAGATTCGCGTGGTTCTGTTTCATAGTGATGTTGAAACCAGTAGCTGCCAGATGTTAGTTTACGTACTCTGAATAAATGTTTAGCTAGTATAGTCAGATCATTACTTCTTAGTGCTTCATTTAAAGCATCCCCGTCTAATCCAAAAACAAAAAGATCGTTTGCTTTCATACTTAGTTTGCATGACCAGTTTGCATCCGGCAATTTTTCAAGAAATTCCTGTGATATATTTTCTTTCTGAGCAACTTTCTCCCACACTTCTGCAGGATTTTTAATAATTGCAGGAAGTCCGTTCAATTCTCGCTGTACCGCATGAAAGAAAGTAACAACATGCTCTTGAATACTACCGTCTTTATCTGTATATAATGCAATATGGTGGTTTGATCCAGGCTTTACGAAACCAATATATTCATTCTTTTCATTTTTCCATATCGGTTCTACAACATCAAGACCGGTAAACATTCTCACCCTTTTTACCTGAATGTTTTTTTCTTTATTCAGCCAAACCGGATTGTTTTTAAGGTCACCAAATGCTTTCTTAACATTGTTTTCGTGCTTTTCCAAGTGCTGACGCACAGCATCTCGTACAGCTTTGTCAACAATCCATTTTAGATCATCGGGCTTCGTGATTTGTGAAAGCGAGTAGGACAGTACATACTGCCATTCATTCAGCTCAACGTGCGTTAGTTTTTTCGTTTGCTTTTTATCTAACCAAATTGGTTCGGCAAAGGCTTTTGCTGCATTCCAGTTATGTGCTTTAAGTCTGTCCTGAACGAGTTTTTTATGTGCAGCGTTTGCTATTAAATGCGCAAGTTCAAAACGGTGATCAAGCTTCCAGCGTTTAGGTACTTTAATCTTTCCGTAAACGCTTTCTTCGTGCAAAGGACCTCTGGGAACCGGAATATTTTTTTGCACCACTTTAAGTTCACCGGCTACTTTGGCCATGCGTTTGGCTTTTGCCGTTACTTTACGCCCCTGTTTGTAAGAAATCAAAATCTGTTCTGCTGCTGCTGATACCTCTGCGGGTTTAAAAATTCGTTCGCCTGCAATAAATGCTTTAAGCCCCATATCGCCCGATGCTTTCAGTGCATCTTGTTTGCTTTCATTTTTACCGGTAATAACAGTTTGGTTTAAATCATTCAGCCGCTTTATGATTTTTGCATTTGTGCAGGCAACAACCAACGCATCAATAGCATGGTGGCGATGATCGTCGCGCTTTGACCAATCTTTTATGCGCTCAACTTTAATAATATTTCCCTGTTTGTCTTTTTGGTCACGCATTTCGGTTTGGCCAACTGCACGGTAACGTTCAAGCTGAAGTTGTTCAAGAACTTCATTGAAGCCCCATTGGTCGCGCAAGTAATCAGTAACGCCGCCACTTGATGCATGTACATTGCGACAAACCGCATCTAAAATTTCGCGTGCTTTTTTGGCTATGTATTGGGTTTGTCTTAGCTGGCGATCAATAAAACCCGACGGAATTTTATCGCCGGTCATCAATAATTTATCGCGTTTGGCCCGGCCAATCTTTTTGGTTTTATATGTTTTTTCTACTAATTCAATAAACTGATCGAACTCCGGTTTCGACTGCATAAATTCATAAGCAGTTTGTTGGTTCTTTCCGTTTTCGCCAGAGTTTAACTCGCGTCTGCAAAATGTTTTGTTTGAATAGCTATCGTCAAATAAACGTGAACGCGGAATAATATGTTCGATGTCGTATTGATTGCTGAATAATGCAGAAAGAGAAACCTGTTTGTTCGGCTCGTATGGTGAAATACCTTCAAACTCAAGCCATAGTCTGTATTTATCAAGGTCTCTTTTTGAGACAAATGATTTGTTAAACTCATCGTGTTGCAATAATTGTTTCCTTAGCTTCTCATTTTCCCTTTCTCGATCATTGATACCGTTATAAGCGTCGTTACGTTCATCTTTGCTTTGTTTCAGTTCACGGGCAAGCTCAACGCGTATTTCATCAGGGCGACCAAATTCAGGAGCTTCCAAAATTGCATTAACCAGATGAATCATCTGATTGAGAATTTTCTCAACTACCGGCTGCCGCAAACTGTTTTTGGGAAGCAGACATAGTTTTTCTTCAAGATCACGTTTCAGATTTTCATCTTTCGTTCTGCTGTCCGAATGATTGTACCCGGCAAGAGCACAAGCCTCGCTGTATTTTTTTCCTTGCTGTAAATAAGGCAAGATGTTTCGAATTGCCCGTGCGCTTTTATTTCCGTGCCCGCCTCGCGTAAAATCGAGTTTTAATAACTGCTCGGCCTCTTCTTCTGAAATAGGGAAATCACTTTGCAATTTTAGTTTTAAATCCGATAGATCTTTTTCTTGCGACGAATAGAGCAGGTGCCAAAGTTTGTAGAGCGATTCTTGTTCGTAAGCAGGGTTTATTCTTAAACGTTCAATTTTAATGAGTTCACCTGTTGAGGTATCTGCAAATTCTTCGTGAACAGACTCAGCCGAAAGTTCAAACCGGGTAAGTGGTTCAGCCGAAGGATTGTCTTTGAGAATATTCAGTATCGCTGCTTTGGTAGTGTTGCCCTGTATCCCTTTTTTTTTGATCTGTTCATTAGAGGTATAACCTTCGTTTTTCCCTATTTTCAATAGTTTAAAAAGTTCTGTTTCCGATAGTTTCTCATTGCCATCCAATGCTTCAAAAATCAACTTCTTATGTACATTACTGATCTCAAATTCTGAACCGGTTTTGTGTTTTATCGTAATATTATTAATGCTTTCCCAGAGTTTGCAGACCTGGAACAAAGGCGTACTTCGGGGAGTAACTTTAGGTCCGGCAAATAGTCTTTTATTTCCTTTTTCATACCATTTGCCTTCAAACTCGCATACAGAAACAAGTTCTTTCTTTGATTTTAAAGGACGCTGATAATAGATAATGCGGTTTCGGATTTCATTTTTCAAAACATCATTCAGCAATTCACCGTAGTATTCGGATTGCTTTTTCCAAATAAGATCAAACTCCTGAATGTAGGCTTCACGCGGAAATACTTCGCCTTTAATTGGTTTGTTGGGATCTTCAAGAAGTTGTTTGTGAAAAAACTGACCAACAGTTAATCCAAGCTCAGTAGTTGTTTTGAAGCGTGTATTAACTTCGGCAACATATTGCGTTTGCTTAGTATCGTTTGCATCATCAGTACGGCTTCCTTTATATCCGCGTTTCTGATTCAGGTGCAGCCAAATACGGCCTAATTCCTGAAGTGTTATTTTTTCGGTTACCGCTTTGTTGCGTAAGCCATATAGTTCAACTGCTGTTAATGAAAACAATGCTGCATCAGGCAACGCATTTATTTTTTCCAATGCTGCTTTAAGCGCAAATTTCCGAAGTTGATAACGGTCGTAGCCTTTACGTTGTGTTCGCTTTAGTGTGCGTTTCTGGTGTTTTGAAATAGCATTGCCCTGCGAGAACTCATCGCGCTCATCATCAAACAACGGAATGATGCGAACACCGGTGCCAAGAATTTTAGCGGTGTTTTCAGTTTGTTCAATATACGCCCAGCCAATGGAGGCCACGCCAAGATCGAGACCAAGAATTTTTGTCATAAATATTATGTGTAGGGACTGCTAAACTATCACTTATTATTTTAAAAACAATCCATAATTGTAAGGGAATAAAAATCCTTTGATTTGAGGATAAGAAAAAACAAGAATTTTCTTGCTCAATTCATTTCACCT
>JBKDHA010000098.1:0-22325 GCA_046335555.1 Bacteroidota bacterium | reverse complement strand
CTTTGTTATGTCCCATTTTTCGTCATACTTCGTTGACTTTTTTGCCCAGATCATCTCCGATATGCGCTGCAAAAGTCGCCTCGTCTGACAAAAAATGGCCTCATAACAAAATTCAAAAACAATTCTTAAACAGTTTCTAAGTGATGTCTGTGAAAATCATATCTCTTGAAGCATTTATTTTAGCCGGATATTTTGGCGGAGTTGAGTTAGGAATGTCTAAAGCCGCTGTTGTAGAGATTTTGGGTGAACCGATTGAAGAAATTGATTTAGATTTTAGTTTCTCAGCTCTGCTTTATGGTAATATAGAATTGCACTTTTATGGAGATATGCACGAATTGGTCCTGATACAAAATGACTGGTTGGATGATTTTTTTGATAGTGATTTGTATCGCTTAAATGCACAAAATTCAATCGACGTTTCGTTTCTTCGGAAAATTGGAATACGAAACTATAGCACAATTAAAGCCGAATTCATACAAAACAACATTCCTTTTTTGGAAAAAGAACGGGATGGATATGATGAAATAATATTGGAAAGCGGCGTTACACTGGATTTTGAAAATTGGAAAGACGAAGGAGTGGAACGAACGAAATCCAAATTAAACGGGATTAGGTTATTTGATTTTTGAATCAATCTCCCGCCGAAATGGAGTAATGAATAAAATCCGTGTAGCTTAATCTTTCCGCCCCCAAACCCATAAGGTCTGACTGATAAACAGCTTCTGTTGGAGGCTTATGTGCGGGTATAAGTTTGGCTGCGAAATTTCTTCGTACCTTCACGCATGAGCCGGGTAAACCGGCTCGCATCATACACCTGCAGTTCAACCACCCGTATGAAAACTTCGCGCGATGTGCTTTTGTCGCTCACCAAGGGCGCACTGATGCCTCAGGAGGAAATGCTTGAAGTTGCCCGTAAAAAAGGCAGTCTCCGCATTGGCATTCCCAAAGAAATTACTTTTCAGGAAAACCGCGTTTCGCTGGTGCCTGATGATGTGGGGCTGCTGCTCAATCACGGTCACGAAGTAGTGGTTGAAACCGGCGCAGGTAAAAACGCCAATTTTCAGGATAACGACTACAGCGAACACGGGGCGCGTATTGCATACACTGCAGAAGAACTTTACAAGGACTGCGAAATTATTCTCAAAGTAGCACCACCTTCGCTCGATGAGATTGGCTATATGCAGCCCAAGCAAATACTTTTTTCAACACTTCAGTTGCCCGCACAGCCCGAAGATTTTGTGCGCCGGCTGATGGATAAAAAAGTAACTGCTATTGCTTACGAATGGATTAAAGATGAAGACGGCGTGTTTCCTGTAATCCGCTCGATGGGCGAAATTGCAGGCGGCACCTCTATACTTATTGCTGCTGAGTTGCTGAGTAATGTAAACAACGGACAAGGCTCTATTCTCGGCGGTATTGCCGGAGTTGCTCCAACCGAAGTTGTGATTCTTGGCGCCGGAACAGTAGGCGAATATGCAGCACGCGCAGCTCTCGGACTGGGCGCAACCGTTAAAGTTTTTGATAGTTCAGTATATCGTTTGCGCCGTTTGCAGAATGTGCTGGGCACACGAATTTTCACATCAACAGTTCAACCCAAAGTTCTCGCCAAGCATCTCAAAACAGCCGACGTAGCCATTGGTGCCATTCGCGCATCGGGAGGCCGCACGCCTTGCATTGTTACAGAAGAAATGGTGCAAGACATGAAAACCGGTTCTGTAATTGTTGATGTAAGCATTGATCAGGGCGGATGTTTTGAAACATCGAAAGTAACCAACCATACCAATCCTGTTTTCCGCAAACACGGCGTTGTGCATTACTGTGTGCCTAACATTGCCTCGCGTGTATCGCGCACAGCTTCGTATGCGCTCAGCACAATTTTCACACCTATTCTCATCAACATAGGTGAAGAAGGCGGACTCGGCAATATGTTGCGCCACAGTTCAGGTGTGCGCAACGGTGTTTATTTTTACAACGGAATTCTTACCAATAAATACCTTGGCGAGTTGTTCAATCTTCCTTCAAAAGATATTGACCTGCTGGTGGCCGCATTGTAAGTACGTATGACCTGGAAACGCCGCATTTTGCTTTATGCCTTCGGGTTTGGTCTCGGAGTTCTAATTTTATACATTGCGTATGGTGATCGTGTGCTTGACGGCTGGACACCTGCAAGCCGCGTAAGATCACTGATTGCGAACCCGCGCACATTTGATGCCGACAGTACAGCACTGTGCAAATTAGGCTGCGTTGGTGTTACTATCGATCAGCTTCGCGCAGCGATTCCCAATGCCGATGTTGATCTCTCACGTAGCAATGTAAAGGGCGAAGCACCCTGCCACGAGTATCTGCTCAACTGCCCGGTAAACGGCAAAAATGTAGAAGCTTATTTTTCAGCTTGTCAGAAAGACTCTACAATCCGGTTGCTGAAAGTTGCTGCTCCTGAGAATTGTCAGTGTAATTAATTTGAATGCAAATGGCAAAGCCTACTCCTGTTACAATGGAATTCCTTGTAGAACACATTCGTAACAAAAACTTTGAGACTGAAGAAGAGTTGCAAAACTATCTCAGTTCAATAATAGGAAAGTCAATGGATGAGATCATAAAAAATGATAACTCACCCAAAATGAAAGCACTTCAGTTAATTGAAAAAGCAAAGGCAGAAAGATCTGATAAGAAATGCCTGAAATATATAAATGAGGCATTAGCACTTGATCCCGACAATGCCGATGCTTATTTGATGCTTGCTAATCTTGCAGACGATGAAGCCAACTATTTGACATTGGTTGAAAAAGCAGTGGATGCTGGAAAGCGAGCAATAGGCGATGAGTTTGATGCACTCAAAGGTGAATTTTGGGCAAATGCACAAACACGGCCATATATGAGAGCTGTTGCAAGAAAAGCAGATATACTTAGAGGTAACGATCGCGTGGATGAAGCAATTGTTCTTTACCAGTCGCTAATCAAACTTAATCCCAACGATAATCAAGGCATTCGTGATCTTCTGGCTCCCCTTTTGATTCTCACAAATAGAAAAAGTGAATATAAAAAATTGCAAAAAAAATTCTTAGAAGATGAATCTCTGAGTTTTTATATCTGCGATGCTTTTCTGGCGTGGGAAGAAGCTCCTAAATCACCTCATACGGCCGATGCATTTAAAGATATGTTTATGCGGAATGCATTTCTGGCTGAAGTGCTTTTTGATGCTAGTAATTTAGAGCCCGAATTACCCGAAGCCTATCAAATAGGTTCACCAGAAGAGGCTTTATTTTCGATATATACCTGTGGGTTTTTATTCGCTACAATTGATGAAAAATTGTCTAAATTAATTATTAAGGTTATACAACCTATTGCTGATGATATAGATTTGCTTCAGGAAAAATGGTTTCAGTATCAGTTGGATGACACCAAAATCAAATTTTTAGTAAGTACCGTACATTAGACAGTTCTGCTTGATGCCGGGAAAATTATTTTAAAGTTTGTTCGGAAATTTTGTTTTGCTTTTCAGATAATAAATTTGGATAGCGTCTGTTTTTTGTTCAATCAAGTGGCATGTGTTAATATATGTCTGGAGAATGTTGGTGATGAAATAATGCTGTGATGGCAAAAATTAGATCAAATGAGTAAATGGAAATTTCTAACAGTCTCTCAAATTGTATTTAGCTTTTGACTATAAAACCGGTTAAACTTTATAGAACTACTATTCCTGCAAAAAATAACCGCAATTATTTTATTAACAGAAACACATATCTACTACATACCGGCGAATTTCAAATTGATGCCAGCGAATATACATTTACAAAACAATCGCTTTTGGGGCGAACTACATTGCGGATTCATCAAAATTATCATCATGAAAACGCAACGAAAAATGATTGCAGCCGGTCTCTTGCTGATCGGTTTGCTGACAACGAGAGACTTGTCAGCGCAATGCACAACGTACAATTTCTCTAGTGCAGCGGGTTGGACACAGGTTGGTACTGGTGTGTCAATTAGCGGCGGTCAGGTAAATTTTGCAGGTGCTGCCGACGGTGGCGCGCCTCGTTATGTTTACACCACATTCGCCCCTTCACTGAGCAATACATCGTGGTACTGTGATTTTGAGTTTACTCCGGTTTCAGGCAACGGCCCTGCACATACGCTTATTGCTTTCACTACATCATCGCCTTTTGTGCCAAGTGCAAGCGGAGATTACACTACATCTCCATTCAGGTATAGCAACATGAATTGCATTGAGGTGGCTTTATTGGGTCCTGCAGGAAACACCAATGTTTCAAGCTGGGGAATTTATGCCCGGGCAAAGGAGTTTAGTAGTTCATTTGCTTACGGTTATCCGCTTTCTTATGTGCCGTTGTATTATCAAACATCACCCTCAATAGCCCTCCCGGCAGGTTCTGCCGGTGTGAAACGTTATGTTCGCATTCAGCGCCTTGATGCTACACGCTGTAAGCTGAGCTTGTATTCAGATGCTGCGCGTACTGCACTAATCGGAAGTTCATGTTTTACAATTCCTTCAACCATTACTGGACTCAATGCTGTGCAGGTTGGCAACCAACCCGAAGGTTCTTCAACCCGCACATTTAACGGAAATGTTGACAATATCACCTTCTGTAATCTTAATCCCTCACTAATAGGACCTTCACCATTATGTACAAACACCTCCGGAATCTACAGACTCCGTAACGGCAACAGCAGTGTTACTGCCAACAATGGCTTTCCCGGATCAACCGGGTTTACATGGTCGGCACCGGCGGGTTCAACACTGGGTAATGGAACTGGTGGTGTATATTTCACTTCAGCTACAGGTAATGGATCTCAGAACGGTATTTCTTTGGGTAGTTCAGGAACAGTTTCCTGCGTTGTAAATTATGGATGTGCTACAGTAACATACACAATGGCTGTTACTGCTGTTCAACCGCCAACCGCTAATATAAGTGCGAGTGCAAACTATTGTTTTAATTCGCCTATTATTGTAAATGGAACGTCATCAACAAATGAAACGAGCTATTATTGGTCGGCAGCACCTTGCAATTCAAGCGGAGTAATTACCGGCGCATGGGTCAATCAAGCAACGCAAACAGGAACTGCGGGTAGCTATGATATCACTCCTTTACTCAATATTCCGCCTTTTGCCGTTTGTTCACTGCATTATAAAATCAGGCTCACGGTTTCAAATCCAACTTGTGGTTCAACAACTACAACTTGGAGTAGCTTTATTACAATTAACAGAGCGCCCGACATGAACGTTGGTTTTGTACCTGTACTTTGTCCTGGAGCTTGTGCCAATCTGGTTGTTGGCGGAACATGTAACAGCAACACTACTTATACGTGGTCGCCTTCAAGCACTTTAAGCTGTAGCGTATGCCCAAATCCGATCGCTTGCCCAACTGTTACAACTACATATTCTGTTACTGGTACAACTCCCGGATGTCCGGCCGGTAATGCAATAGTTCCCGTTACTGTAAGCACACTCACTGCCAGTGCCGGTCCGGATATTTCTATGTGCTGCAATAATATTGCTACACTTGTACCGACAATATCAGGTGGAACACCTCCTTATTCTGTTACATGGTCACCGGCTACTGACCTGTACTGTCCTGGTGGTATTCCATATACTCCCACAGGTTGTAGTAATCCTTATATACGTACCTGCACTAATAGCAGCTTTACAGTAACAGTTACTGATGCTGCCGGCTGCACTGTTACGGATGTAATGAATATTATTATTCTTAATTGTCGAACAGCAGCACCGGGCAGTTTACAAACAGAAGAAGAACAACCGATTTCTGTATATCCGAACCCTGCTTCAAATGAATTACTTGTAAACACCGGCTCAGAAACAGCAAAGTCAATTCAAATCACAGATGTTGCCGGACGGACAGTACTTCAACTTCAACCGCTGAGCTCGATTGTGAATTTGAACACCAGTGAACTTCCCGAAGGTGTTTATCTGATTCGTATTGAAACAAGTCACGGGATTGAAACACGCGAGATAATTATTAGCCGATAATAACCCTGAGGAACCGGGTTTAATGCCACCGGGGAGACTGTTTGCTCAGTCTCCCCGGTGCTGTTTTACGAATTAGTGTTAAACAGAATCGGCCGTTTTGAAATTCATCTGGACGTTTACAACTCAAATTTTAGGCTGAGATTAAAAAATAAGATGCCTGTAAATACACGCTTTGGCTTCATTTTGCTTGTTTTCAGAATGTTACATATTTGGTTTACCATAAAATCCCGGTTTTTGTGATATGGAAAATACCAAATGAATGCCCTATATTGTTGTCGCTTCTAGTTAACCTGACAATCAACTCAATACCATCAACACCAGTGATGAAACAAATACGTTCATTTGGAATCCTGCTGCTGGCTGCTGCGGCCACGCTCAGTGCTCACGCACAACAAGAGTTCTCCGGAAATCAGGCCACTAAAATTTGTCCGGGCAGCGCTTATGTTGTGATCAACCGGCAGTCGAATGTTCCTTCGTTTATCCGTTTTGCACAGGATGCAAAATATACCGGAACCGAAATTTTTGATGTGCTGAAACCGGCGCTTCAGCTTCGTGCAGAAGACACCTGGCAAGCTTACCGCACAGACCGCGATGAACTCGGATTCACTCACAGCCGCTATCAGCAGTACTTCAATGGTGTTAAAGTAAAAGGCGGTGAATATTTAGTGCATGAACGTGCCGGCCGTGTTGAATCGGTAAACGGAATGTTTTTCGATAATCTTCAGATATCATCAACACCTGTTATTGATGCCGGCCTTGCACTCAGCCGTGCACTTTCGCACATCAGCGCGCAGCGTTACAAATGGGAAATGCCCGAAGAAGAAGCGTTGCTGAAACAACTCAATAACAATCCGAACGCCACGTATTACCCAATCGGCGAACTTATGATTGCCGCTGCAAAAGGTGATATTTACAAGCGTGATATGCACTTAGTTTGGGCATTCGATGTATATGCCGATGCTCCGCTCAGCCGTCGCTATATTTATGTGGATGCAACAACAGGCGAAATTGTACACGAAATTGATCGCATCTGTCATGCTGATGTGAACGGAACAGCCGGAACACGTTACAGCGGATCGCAGCCAATTGTTTGTGATCAAACCGCTGCAAGTTCATATCGCCTGCGTGAAGCAGGCCGCGGACAAGGTGTTATTACCCTTGATATGAACAACGGTACTAGCTATGGTGGTGCTACCGATTTCACGAGTACAAGCACAACTTGGTCAAGCACTGTTGATGATGTTGCCTACGATGCACATTGGGGTGCTGAAGAAACTTACGACTACTTCACCTCACAGCACAACCGCGATGGTATCGACAACAATGGTTTTGCAATGTACTCGTATGTGCATTACGGTAATAATTACAACAACGCATTCTGGGATGGCCAGCGCATGACCTACGGCGACGGAAGTCAATCGCCGGGCGGTTTTAACCCGCTTACCAGTCTTGATGTTTGCGGGCATGAGTTCACGCACGGCGTTACAGAGTACACGGCAAACCTTGATTACTCTTATGAGTCAGGCGCACTCAACGAATCGTTTTCGGATATTTTCGGAACAGCGATTGAGTTTTATGCCAAGCCTGCAACAGCCAATTTTTTAATGGGTGAACAAATAAGTGTACCCGCCGGAACACCGCTGCGCAGCATGAGCAACCCCAACCAATACGGCGATCCCGATTGCTACACCGGAACAAACTATTACATCGGAACGGCCGATAATGGCGGCGTACACACCAACAGCGGCGTACAAAATTTCTGGTACTATCTGCTTTGTCAGGGCGGAAGCGGTACCAATGATCTCGGTAATACTTACTCCGTAATTGGTCAGGGAATCACAAAAGCATCGGCTATTGCATATCGTAATCTCTCCGTTTACCTCATTAATACTTCACAGTATGCTGATGCCCGCACGTATGCAATACAGTCGGCGCAGGATCTCTACGGAGCTTGCACACCGGAAGTAACAGCAACAGCAACTGCATGGTATGCTTGCGGAGTTGGCGGGCCTTATTCTGCTGTAGCTTCTGCCGCATTCTCAGCCGATCTTACTTCTACCTGTTCAGTTCCTGCTGTTGTAAATTTCACAAACACCAGCAACAATATCAGTAATGCTGTTTGGGATTTTGGTGATAACAACACCAGCACACAGTTCAGTCCGCAGCATACTTACACGCAGCCTGGTAACTACACCGTTCAGCTCATCGGCAGCGGTGCCTGCGGAACAGATACTATTTTGCAAACCAACTACATTTCGGTTAATCCTCCCGCTGCGCCGGTTGCTACAGGTGCTTCATCTTGCACATCAGGTCCGGTAACGCTTACGGCTTCAGGCCCCGGCACACTTTCGTGGTTTGCACAGCCCACAGGCGGAACTTCGCTCGCTACCGGAACGAGTTATACTACACCAACCATCAGCACAACTACAACCTATTATGTGCAGTCGCAAACCGCGCAAGCTCCCGGAAATGTTGGCCCGGCCAATAATAACTTCGGAACAGGAGGGCAGCACAACAATACATCAACACAGTATCTTGAGTTTACAGTTTTTCAGCCGTGCACATTAGCTACAGCAGTAGTTAATGCAGGTGCATCCGGTAACCGCACCGTTATCCTTTGGGATAATCAGGGCAACCAGATTACACAAGTTACTGTTGCAGTTCCGGCAGCAGGTGTGCAAACGGTTAACGTTAATCTTCCGCTTACACCTGGGAATTACCGTATCGGCGGCTCACAGATGAACCTTTACCGCAACAACAGCGGTGCAACCTATCCATACACATTGAACAACGTTGCAAGCATCACCGGTTCATCAGCAGGTTCTGCATTTTACTATTATCTGTATGACTGGACACTTAACCTTGCCGATTGTATTGGTCCGCGTGTTCCGGTTACAGCAACAATTGGTAATCCTGCAGTTGCATATATAACTGCCGATTACGATACAGTTTGTTCTACACTTTCGGCTTTCCCGCTTACCGGCGGACAGCCCTCAGGAGGCACATACAGCGGCCCGGGAGTGAGTGGAGGAAATTTTGATCCGATGGCTGCCGGCCCCGGACTTCACACACTTACTTATACATACATTGATCAGAACAACTGCACAACTACTGTTGCTAACACTGTTTGGGTGGATATTTGCACCGGAGTTTCAGCAGCTACAGCCGGAAGTCTTTCAGTAAGTGTGATGCCCAATCCGTTCAGTGCAGATCCTGTGCTTTTCATTACCGGGACAGATGCAGGTAAAGAAACAGTAATTACGGTTACTGATATTTCCGGCCGCATAGTTTATGCTTCAAGAATAAGCGCATCTGCCGATCAGCGTTTGCAGCTTGCTACTTCAGGATGGTCATCAGGATTGTATATGATTCAGGTGCAGAACGGAAATAACCGCCTTACACAGCGAATTATTAAACAATAATCGGGATTACTAAATAGTAAAAACTCCGGGAAAATATTTTTCCCGGAGTTTTTATTTAAACAACCTTTAGTCAAACGATATGCTTCGCCCGGCTGATAATTGGTTTCTTTCTCATGCAGAGCCTGAACGGAGTTGTCTGCAGCAACTCCGGCAAATCATTCTTGCTTACAGGCCGGATATGACGGAGAAGCTGAGTTACGGAATGCCAACATACTATAAGGGAAAGAAACGACTTGTTTATCTCTGGTATCACAAAACACACCATTGTCCGTATATTGGTTTTATTGACGGAAATCTGCTGAATGACTTGGATTTATTGGCAGAAAACAGAAGTCGCATGAAAATATTTCTGATAAATCCTTTGCTAGATTTGCCCGTAAAAAGAATACATGAGCTTCTCGGAGCAGTAATTAAACTTGCAGAATAAAAAAATGGTGTGTTTTAGTCAGGTTTTTTTACTTTTAACCTGCCAAACACACAACAATCTGCATAACGGTTCACCCTCTGCCCGTTTGCGACCCTAAAAGTGGTGCTCATGACTACTGAATCATATTTTATGCCATTCCGGGAACGGATTATTGGTATTCATCAAACCATAATCACACCTTGCGGAAAGGAATTACCGATAGTTTATGCAGACTGGATTGCCAGCGGGCGCATGTACGCGCCTATTGAGCAACGTATGCGCGATGAAATTCTGCCGTTTGTAGCAAATACACATACCGAAGTTAATTCAACCGGTATGGCTATGACTCACGCATATCACAAAGCCCGTGAAGTAATACGCAAACATGTTAATGCATCTGACTCGGATGTGTTAATTATGGCTGGTTCCGGAATGACATCAGTTGTGAACAAACTGCAGCGCATATTGGGATTGCGCATCCATGAGCGTTATGCAGAAAAAGTAATTATAAATAGTGATGAGCGACCTGTTGTTTTTATAACACACATGGAGCATCATTCCAACCAAACCAGTTGGCTTGAAACTATAGCAGAGGTCGTTATCATTCCCCCATTTGAAGATGGACTTGTTAATCCCGATGCACTGAAACCATTGTTAGAGCAATATAAAATGCGGCCTTTAAAAATAGCTGCAATTACAGCATGCTCTAATGTAACCGGCATTGTTACTCCGTATAAAGAAATTGCAAAACTAATGCACGCTGCAGGCGGTTATTGTTTTGTTGATTTCGCCTGTTCTGCTCCGTATGTGGATATTGATATGCACCCGGAAGAAGAAGGCGCACACCTTGATGCCATCTATTTTTCGCCGCACAAGTTTTTGGGCGGACCGGGAACAAGCGGAGTTCTGCTGTTCTGCAACGAATTATATAAAAACAACGTGCCCGATCATCCGGGCGGAGGAACGGTAACGTGGACGAATCCTTGGGGAGTTCGGCTCTATCATAGTTCGGCTGAAGAGCGGGAGGACGGAGGAACTCCGGCTTTTTTACAAACAATTCGCACAGCACTTTGCATAAAGCTCAAAGAAGAAATGGGCACTGAAAATATTCTTGCCCGTGAACATGAGCTAATTTCTTTCTTCTGGAATAAACTAAGTGCAATCGAAAACTTTCATTTCCTTGCTCCGGAACATTCAACCCGTCTTGGAGTGCTTTCTTTTTATATTGACGGATTGAATTTTAACCACGGCGTAAAATTGCTGAACGATAAATTCGGAATTCAGGTGCGTGGTGGTTGTGCCTGTGCGGCTACCTACGGTCATTACCTGTTTGGTGTAAGCCGCAATCAATCTGATTCGATAATGGAAATGGTGAACCACGGCGATTTTTCTCAAAAGCCCGGCTGGATCCGCCTTTCTCTGCATCCCACCATGACCAATGCCGAAGCCGAATACATTGCCGAAAGTATAAAACAGCTTGCTGCTAATCATGAACAATGGCTGCTGGAATACAACATTGATTTGCAGCACCAGAAAATAAGCCCACGCGATGTAGCTAAAGGCGCTGATATGCGGGAACGAATGGAAAGTATGCTTGAAATGCCGCTTGTTTAGGAAGTGATGAGTGTAAAGTGAAAAGTGGAGAGCGAAAAATTAAGATTCTCCAACAAGCAGATAAAAAGGAAAAGGTTCGCAATTGCGAACCTTTTCCTTTTTCGTTTTACACCTTACACTCTTCACTTTTCACTTCCCCTTGCGTCTTTGCTTTTCCTTAATAATGAGATTTAGTTCGCGGCCGGTTTGTCCTTTAACACTGGTATTTTCCTGAGCGCGGCGGATAAGGTAAGGCAGCACATCGCGAACGGGGCCGTAAGGAACATACTTAGCCACATTGTAGCCCGCATGCGAGAGATTAAAGCTGATATGATCGCTCATACCTAAGAGTTGCGAAAAGTAAACATGCTTATGATTGTGCGGTATTTGCTTTTCGTCGAGGAGTTCTGCAAGTAACTGCGAACTTTTTTCGTTATGTGAGCCTGCACACAATGCAAGACGCTCAATATTATCAACACAGAAACGCAGCGCCAGATCGTAGTCGCGGTCGCTGTTTTCTTTTGTATCCTGAATAGGTGAGGGGTACCCCATTTTTGCAGCACGTTCACGCTCTTTTTCCATGTAAGCGCCGCGAACAAGTTTGGCTCCCATGAAATAATCCTTTTGCTGTGCCAGGGCAAACGATTTTTTGAGGAAATCGAGGCGGTCTTTGCGGTAAAGCTGGAAGGTGTTGTAAACGATAGCCTGATGTTTGTTGCAAAGCTCCATCATTGCATCAGCCAGATCGTCGATAGCTTGCTGAATCCAGCTTTCTTCGGCATCAATGAAAATTGGTTTTGCCGCATCACGGGCAGCTGTACAAATTTTCTCGACACGCTTTTCGAGACGCTGCCATTCGGCTTGCTCTTCGGCTGTAAGTGCTGCACCGGAGCTCACTTTTTCGAGTAAAGCAAAACGTCCGAGACCAGTTACTTTAAATACGCAAAAAGGAATATGCTTATCGTTCTGCGCACGCCGAACGGTGGCTATTATTTCCTCAGCTCCGTTATCAAAATCACTTTCTGATTCTTTGCCTTCAACAGAGTAATCGAGGATTGTGCCCACGGCATACTTGCCCAACTCGGCAACAGTACGGCTGCATTCTTCGATGTTTTCGCCGCCAACAAATTGCTTGAAAATAGTGGCTTTGATAATGCCCTTTACCGGCAAGCGAAAGTTGATGGCAAATGTTGCCAGGGCCTTGCCAATTTTGACAAAAGCCGGACTGCCGATCATGCGGAACAGCCAGAAGGAGCGCCGGAGATCAGCATCGGTTTTACCCGAAAAAGCTACGGCTGTATTATCAAATGAAATCATTAAAAGATGGTTCGTTGAGCCGGAGCAAAAATAAGGGTTTCTTTGGTACAGAAATACACCGGCTGTGAAGGCTGTATCTTGTTTAACAGATGATAATCGGCAACCAACGCTTTTGGAACAAAAAAACAAGTTATTCTGCAATTCTCGGCAATTGACTGCTGAAAGTGAGGGCGGCATTTCGTTACTTTGCACCTGTGACTATTTCAACCGCAACTCCTGTAACCATTGGCGCTCAGTCGCTCGAAGCACTTGATGCATTTCTTGCCGGAAATTCGTTTTCGCGCATCTTTATTATTGTTGATGAAAACACGCTTCAGCATTGTCTGCCGAGGCTGATGCACGAAACCGAAAACCTCGAAGGTGCCGAGATTATTGAGCTTGAAAGCGGCGAGGAAAATAAAAATATTGAAGTCTGCACTCAGGTTTGGCGTGTGCTGAGCGAACTCGGTGCCGACCGCCGCAGTCTTATTGTAAACCTTGGCGGAGGTGTTATCAGCGATTTGGGCGGATTTGCCGCCGCAGCTTTTAAGCGCGGAATTGCTTTTGTGAATGTGCCAACTACTTTGCTTGCTATGCTTGATGCGTCGTGCGGCGGCAAAACAGGTGTTGATCTCGACGGACTCAAAAACGAGATTGGGTTTTTCGCAGAACCATTAGGTGTTTTTATTGATCCGCATTTTTTGCATACACTGCCTAAACGTGAGCTGATTGCCGGTTTCGCAGAAGCATACAAACACGCGCTAATTGCTGATGCAGCCTACTGGCAACTGCTTTGCAGCACAGATCCTGCCAATGCCGAATACTGGGAAAACATCATTCGCCGCTCGGTAGAAATTAAACAAGCTGTAGTTGCTGCTGATCCGTTTGAAAACGATCTCCGCCGCATTCTCAACTTTGGTCATACTGTTGGGCATGCCATTGAAACATATTATCTCGAACAATCATCGGCCAGTCTTTTGCATGGCGAAGCTGTTGCTGCGGGTATGATTTGTGAAACCCTGCTTTCGGTTAAATACGCAGGTTTAAACCACGAAACAGCTTCCGAAATTATAAACGCACTTGTGAGCCGCTTCCCGCATATACCTGTTGATGATGAAGACGGAGAAAGGCTGGTAGAACTCATGCGGCACGATAAAAAGAATTACGACGGAGAAATTATGCTCACGTTAGTGCAGGAAATCGGAAAACCAATTACCGGAATTCCTGTAAATGCTAATGATTTGCTCGATGTTTTGAAGCAATACCGAACAGATTTCGTAATATAGCAGAGTCGTGTTAACGGCGTGCTATGAAATCCCTTGCGCTGCATCATCCAACCGGTATCCTCAAAGGAACTGTACAGCTTCCGCTTTCAAAGAGTGAGTGTAATCGCTTGCTCATTATTAGTGCACTTAGCCGCGAGCCTTTTGAATCGTTGCAGCTTTCGGATGCAGAGGATACACAAATACTTCAGCAACTTATCCGGCTTGCGGATTCTGCTCCCGACGAAACAGTTTATGATGTAGGGGCTGCGGGAACTACAATGCGTTTTCTTGCAGCTTATTTTGCACAACTTCCCGGCGTTCGCATTCTCACCGGTTCCGAACGTATGCGTGAACGGCCTGTTGGCGAACTTGTGCATGTGCTCAGAAAATTAGGCGCTCAAATCGAATACACCGAAAATGAAGGCTATCCGCCATTACGCATTACCGGCAAACGTCTGAGCGGCGGTGAAGTTGAAATGGACGGAAATATCAGCAGTCAGTTTATTACAGCTGTGCTGCTGATCGGACCTACACTGCACAACGGACTGGTTATCCGCTTTCGTACAGAAGTGGTTTCAGTTCCGTATGTGAATATGACCATCCGACTCATGGAACGTTTCGGCGCATCTCCGATTTGGCATGATGATGTGCTTTCGGTGAGTCCAAGCAAATACAGCAATGAAGGTGCCGGACACAATGTGGAGCCCGACTGGAGTGCCGCTGCTCCCTGGTTCTCAATGGCTGCTTTGTCGAAAGAAGCCGATATTTTACTCAGCGGCTTGCACAGCAACAGTCTTCAGGGCGACAGAATGCTTGCCGATCTGGCTCCGTTTTGGGGACTCAGTGCAACCTTTGAAGAAGACGGTCTGCGGCTCAGAAAGGCTGGAAATACACCATTAAATTTTGCATTTGATTTCGGCGATTGTCCTGATGTGGTGCAGTCGGCAGCCGTTATTTCCGCCGCATTGCGCATCCCGACATTGTTCAACGGTTTGGAAACATTGAGGATTAAAGAAACAGATCGTATTGCCGCATTGCAAACCGAACTGGGCAAGCTGAATATGCGCACAGAAGCTACCGATAGCTCACTTCATCTTATTGAAACGCAGCCATTGCCCGCATCTGCCAAAATTGAAACTTACCACGATCACCGCATGGCAATGGCTTTTGCGCCTTTAGCATTACGAATGAGCGGATTGCAGATCAATGATCCTGACGTAGTCAGAAAATCGTATCCCGGATTTTGGGATCAGATGAAGAATTTGGGTTTTGTAATGAAAGAGAGTGGAAATTAAACTCAGGCTGCATCAAAAGCGTAGCCAATTCCCTTTATTGTCTTGATAAACTGATCGCCAACCTTCTCACGAAGTTTGCGGATATGCACATCAATAGTACGATTCTTCTCACCAAAT
Source organism: Bacteroidota bacterium (assembly GCA_046335555.1). Lineage (GTDB taxonomy): Bacteria > Bacteroidota > Bacteroidia > Palsa-965 > Palsa-965. The sequence goes on along the minus strand of JBKDHA010000098.1, from coordinate 6,927 downwards.
TCGCCGCCCCAGATTTCGCGGTAAATTTCCTGACGGGTGTAAACTTTGCGCGGCGTTGCAAGCAGCAAGGCTAACAATTCAAACTCTTTCCGGGCAAGCATAATTTCCTGGCGGTCACGAAATACAAGGTAGCGTTCGCGATCAAGAACCAAGGAGCCGCTTACAATTTTACCTTGCCGTTCCACGCCTCTGTGGCGTTTCAGTAAGGCATTAATGCGTGCCAGCAGCAGCGAGGCTTTTACCGGCTTTACAAGATAATCGTCGGCACCGGCTTCAAATGCTGCTATTTGCGTGTAGTCTTCGCTTCTGGATGTATAAAAAGCAATAAGCACACGGTTCAAATTGCTTTGCTGGCGGATTTCATGACAAACTTCAATTCCATCAATACCGTTCAGCGAAACGTCTAATAACACCAAATGCGGCAAAAATTTCTTAGCCATGTCAATAGCCTCATGTCCGCCCGAAACGCAGCGCACTTCATAACCTGCCATTTCAGTGGCCGTCTTCAATGCCTGAAGCATATCCCGGTCACTGTCGGCTATTAATAAACGAAAAGGATCGCGTCCCGCAGGTAACGATTGTTGCATGCAGCGAAATTAGACCTGCACGCTGTAGTCATTGTTAATGGTGTATTAAGTTATTGTTTATTAAGTAATCGGGCTTTCAGGTGCAAGGCGCATTAAAACCACTTAATTTGTGTTTAATATTCATTTAATCGGTAATAGTAAAACTATTATGCTTGAGATTTGTTCTTTTGCAGTCGAATTAGACTCAGTAATGATTAAAAAGCCTGCATCATTGTCCGAAATACGAAACAAGCAGCCAATTGATTCTGTTGCGCACAGGGCTACATTTATTCGTATTGTAGTTGATGAACACCTCAGTCTGCGCGATCCTCAGGAAACAGAATTAGGCCGTAGATTGCTTTCTGTGGCTGTTGAAATGATCGGAGAAATGGGGCTCGAAGCCTTCACCTTCTCGAAACTTGCCCGCAAATGTGGCTCAACAGAGGCTTCTGTTTACCGCTATTTTCACAATAAACACGAACTCCTCGGTTACCTCGTTGCCTGGTACTGGTCGTGGCTCGATTATCAGGTAAATGTGCGGAGCAACAATATTGCTGATGCATCGCGCCGGCTCAATATTATACTTGGCGTTTTGGCCGCTTCCACATCGGGCAGTGATATTACACCGTGGATGAACGAAGCTTTACTGCATCGTTTGGTGGTGAGTGAATCGGGTAAACTGCAGTTGGCCGGTCAGCATACTGCCGCCCGCGCATACGCACATCAGGAGATTTTCACCCGCCGCATTGCCGATGCTATTACTGGTGTGCATGCAGGTTATAAATATCCCAAAGCATTAGCCAGTTTACTCATTCAGCAGGCACATCAGCAACGCTGGTATGCCGAACATTTTCCGGCACTAACAGAGGTAAATGTTACAAACGGAAACTGTAAAACGCTTATCAAATTTCTTGAACATATTTTGCAAGGCTGCATTCATACAGCTGCAAAGAACAGCATATAACAATGACAACACCAGAATTGATTCACTCAACGCTCTCTGCAATTCTCCGTGCTTATGAATTAGCTCCGGAAGATTATTTGCTGAGAGAAACTGAAGTGCTGTTTACCGGCGAGCGTCTTTCGGCTCCGGAGGCGTTTCTCGATGCGCTTGTACAGGTTGCCAAACGCAATGAACTGGTTATCCTGCGCGATGAATTACCCGAAAATGAGTTTATCGATAACTTCAAAAAAGCCTATTATCCGGCATTAATCATCTGCAAAAAAGAAAATCAGCTGATTCCGGTTGTTATTGCGCACAACAAAAAAGGCGAAACTGTTCAGTTCATTATCAGTAATCATAAAACCGATGTACAACCCTTTACATCATTTGCTGATTTGCCCGGTACCATTCACAGCGTAATGCGCGATGGTATTTCCTGCGCAGTTGTGAATACCTGTTATCCCAATAAACCGTTGTTCAGTGAATACGATGATGAAGGTCAGGCCGTTGAATCGCCGCACCGCTGGGAAATTATCAGACGCTTTGCCCGGCTGCTCAGGTATGAGCGCCGTGAAATCGGATACATTATTATTTATGCTGTAATTGTCGGACTCATCGGCTTATCGCTTCCGCTGGGTGTGCAAAGTATTATTGGCTTTGTGTCGAGCGGGCGAATTGCAACATCGGTTGTCGTACTCATCATCATTATTGTTGCCGCATTGCTCATTGGCGGCGGACTGCAGATTATGCAGCTTTATCTTTCGGAGCATATTCAACGCAGGTTATTTACAAAAACAGCGTTTGAATTTGCATTCCGTATTCCCCGCGTGCGCATTGAGTCTGTGCTCAAAGAGTATCCGCCCGAATTGGTTAACCGCTTTTTTGACATTGTAACCCTGCAGAAAGGCCTTTCAACACTGCTCCTCGAATTTTCGGGGGCTGTGTTGCAAATTATTTTTGGGTTGCTGCTGCTCTCGTTATATAACAGTGTGTTTATTACACTCGGTCTTTTGCTGATTGTAACACTGGTACTGATCATCAGGTTTACAGGTCCCCGCGGATTAACCACCAGTATAAAAGAATCAAAGTACAAATACCGTATTGCGAACTGGCTCGAAGAATTGGCCCGCGGTTTAAGTACATTTAAACTTGCCGGTGAAACAAATCTCGCTATGGAGCGCACTGATGGATTGATTTCACTTTATCTGTCAGCACGCAAAAAACACTTCAAAGTACTGATTGCACAGTATGTGAGCTTTGTGCTTTTCAAAACATTAATTACCGGCGGATTGCTGGTTACCGGATGTATTCTTGTGGTAAATAAACAGATCAACATTGGTCAGTTTGTAGCTTCCGAAATTGTAATCATTTTGATTATGGCTGCCGTTGAGAAAATCATCCTCAAGCTCGATACTGTTTACGATGTACTCACCAGCGTAGATAAAATTTCGCACGTTACTGATTTGCCCATCGACAGAACAGGAAACATCAGAATGCCTGAAGTTGCCGATGGAAAAGGCATTGCCATACAAATACAAGATTTGTATTATCGTTTTCCTGATCGGGCGCAGCCGGTGCTCAATCATCTTTCATTTAAGATAGATCCGGGAGAGTGTGTTTGTATTTCAGGACATAACGGTTCAGGAAAAACATCGCTCGTGAATATTATGCTGGGCTTGCTCAATTCGTGGCAAGGCGTAATTACTTATGACGGCATTCCGCTTCGTGATCTGGATCGCGAAAGCTTGCTGGCACAGGTTGGCGACTATGTAGCACAGGAAGAATTGTTTGACGGAAGTGTTCTTGAAAACATTACACTTGGCCGTCATCAGGTCACACTTAACGATGTAATTCAGGCTGTGAACTGTGCCGGACTTACTAACTGGCTGCATACACTGCCCGATGGACTCAGCACAAGGCTTGTAGGCGGGAATCAGCGTGTGCCGGGCAGCATTATGCGGAAAATTATTCTTGCCCGCAGTATATGCTCTAATCCGCGTTTGCTGCTGCTTGATGATTTTCTGCTGGGTGTGGAACGTGCCGAAAAAGAACGCGTGCTTTCTCACATCATCAATCTTCATCGTAAATGGACAATTGTATTTATTTCAAATGATCCGTTTATAATGCAGAGCTGTCAGCGTTTGCTTCTGCTGCGCGATGGCCGTGCAGTAGCTGAAGGAAGCTGGGCTGCAATGCAAAATAATGCCGAACTTAAAGATCTGCTTCACGTTCAATCCTGAAACTAAAAATGGAAAAGAATACTAAAGATTTGGGAGAAGAATTAATCAGCCGGAAACATTTTCAGGCTGTAGGTATGGTGCGCAATCCGCGTATGAGTAAACGTGTGGCACAATGGTGTGTAGGGATACTCATTGTTATGTTGCTCTGTATGTTTTTACCGTGGACGCAAAACATCAGTTCCTACGGAAAAATAACTTCGTTTGCTCCGCAAGACAGGCCGCAGGAATTACAGTCTGTTATTCCGGGACAGATCGCAAAATGGTATGTGCGTGAAGGGCAGTTTGTGAAGAAAGGCGACACCATTGTTCGTCTCACCGAAGTAAAAGAGAAGTTTCTTGACACCAATCTTGTAAAACGTCTCGGCGAACAAATTGGCGCTAAAGAAGGTTCACGTTCATCGTATGCGCAAAAAGTAACTGCTCTTTCAACTCAGGTGCGTGCTTTGCAATCGGCTCAAATACTGAGTCTCGAAAAAGCACAAAACAAAATGCGGCAGGCACGGCTCAAAGTAATCAGCGACAGTACTGATGTGATTGCAGCTTTTGCAGATTACGAAACAGCCGTCAATCAGCAGCAGCGCGCCGATACACTTTTCAAAAAAGGACTTATTTCATTAACAGATCTGGAACGCCGCCGCCTCAAAGTTCAGGAAACTCAGGCCAAACGTATTTCAGCAGAAAATAAATTGCTGATCAGCAGAAATGAACAATTAAATGCTGCAATTGAACTCGGTTCGATAGAAGCGGAGTACCTTGATAAAATATCGAAAACGGAATCGGAAATCAATTCTGCACTTTCATCGGAGTACGAAGCAGTAGGCGAAATTTCCAAGCTGAATGTGGAGTACAGAAGTATGCAGATCCGCCGCGATTTTTATGCTGTAACTGCTCCGCAGGATGGATATATCGTGCAGGTGAAAAAACAAGGTGTTGGCGAAACGCTTAAAGAAGGCGATGTTATAGCAACCATTATGCCGGCCAATGCTCAGTTAGCCATTGAACTTTATGTTGAACCTATGGATATTCCGCTGCTGGCCAAAGGCCGTAAAGTTCGTTTACAGTTCGATGGCTGGCCGGCACTGGTGTTTCAGGGATGGCCCAACTACAGTTTCGGAACGTTTGGCGGCGTGGTTGCAGTTATTGATAATATTGATACCAAAGGGCAGTACCGCATTCTTGTAATTCCCGATCCCGAAGATGATCCCTGGCCCAAACAACTCCGCGTTGGTTCGGGAGTTTACGGCTGGGCAATGCTCAAAGATGTTCCAGTTTGGTACGAACTCTGGCGACAGCTCAACGGTTTCCCGCCCGATTATATGGGTGATATGAAAGATGAGGCTGAGAAAGAGTACAATAATGCAAAAGATGCCGCAACTAAAGAGGAATAATTCAATGCAGCAAAAACCATCTGCTAAAATCTCAATCCTGCAACGAATTTCGGTTCGTATGCTTGTATTGTTTGCATTGCCGACTTTGCTGTTTGGTTATGCAGTGAATGATGCTGCTGCCGAAACAATTTCGCCAGCTCCGGCGGCTGATACTGCACGGGTAATGCTGCTCGGCGATTTCTATGGTCTCATTCTTGATCGCCATCCGATTGTAAAACAAGCCGCAACATTCAGCGAAGCTGCCAAGGCCGAGCTACGTATGTCGCGCGGTTTACTCGATCCGAAACTCTCATCTACCGTTGGCGAAAAACAGTTGGAATCGTCACGCTATTATACAATGTGGGACAATACACTCAAAGTCCCAACCTGGGTTGGTGTTGATGTAAAAGCCGGGTTTGAAAGCAATACCGGACAGTATGTTTCATCAGATATTAGAACACCTTCATCGGGCCTTTGGTATGCAGGAATAAGCGTTCCGCTTGGGCAAGGACTTATTATTGATGAGCGAAGAAATGTAATTCGTCAGGCTCAACTGCTTCCTGTGCTTGCTGAAGCCGAGCAACTGAAACAAGTAAACAAACTCTTGCTGCAGGCTACAAAAGATTATTGGGATTGGTACACCGCCTGGAACAGAATGCAATTACTTAATGATGGTTATAATCTCGCTTACAATCGTTTTCAGGCTGTTAAATCTCGTGCAGAGCAGGGTGATTTACCGTCAATTGATACAGTTGAAGCCCTCATTGCAGTTCAGGATCGCGATAATCAGCGCATTCAGGCTGAGGCTGATTACAGCAATGCTATGCTTAAAGTTTCTAATTACCTCTGGCGCGAAGATGGCACTCCGCTTGAACTTACACCGTTAGTTTTGCCATCACCCGGAGGAACTGAAATAAGCCGGCTTGCAGTTGACAGCCTCAACAATCTTGTAATTGCAGCCCGCCAGCGTCATCCCGAAATCATTAAACTTGATGTGAAGCGTGATCAGCTTGCTGTTGAGCGCCGCTATCAGGCCGATAAGTTAAAGCCGAAACTGAATTTTGAATACAACATGCTGGCCAAAGAAGCCACCGGATTTGGAATGGCAGTTACTGATAACTACTATGCTAATAACTACAAATACGGACTAACATTCAGCTATTCACTTTTTTTGAGACAGGAACGCGGCAAACTTAAACTTACTGAAATAAAGCAACAGCAAGTTGCTTTCGACAGGCAGCAGGCCGAACGAGAAATTACCAACGAAATCAATCAGGTGTATAACAACTGGCTTGCACTCGAAAAACAACTTCTGCTTCAGCAGCAGCAAGTTATTAATGCCGGACTGCTCCGCGATGGTGAACAGCGCAGGTTTGATGCCGGCGAAAGCTCTTTCTTTCTGGTGAATACCCGCGAAACTGCTCTAATATCCGCACAAATAAAATTGTTTGAGATGCAGGCGAAATATGCAAAAGTAAAAGCCGAACTCTACTGGGCCGCAGGTTCATTAATTGCAGCTTAACTATTGCTGTTTGTCGCGCAGAGGATTTACAGATGTAACGTATCCTTTTTCGGTCTTAATCAGCGTAACTCCTGCAATTGGCAAATCAATTCTATCCATAAGTGCCTGCGTATCGAAACGCGATTTTTCTGCGAATGATTGTAACGAATCAATAGACACTATACCGATTAATTGACTAAACAAATTTAGCTTCGATTCTCAAGTTATGCAAAGCACAGCAAATAAGCATAAGTCTGTCTTCGCGGCCATATAGTCTTCCTCTGTATGTTTCTTTCACCTTGCGGAATCG
>JBKDHA010000097.1:0-3289 GCA_046335555.1 Bacteroidota bacterium | reverse complement strand
CCACATTGTTCCATCTGCTCACGGTATCCTCACAAACCTTGCTAAGTAATTAGCATATTGCGGCTAGGGAGAAATCCTTAGCCGCAATTTTAAGGACTTTATGACCAACTACAACATCACGGTGTATCAGGGTGCAACCTTCAAAATGCGTCTAAACATTAAGAATTCTCAAGGTATCCCATTAGATTTAACAGGTCATATATTTGCAGGGCAAATTAGACGAACCGTAAGTTCTTCTTCTATAGAAGCTGCATTTAGCTTTACTTTACTAAATCAACTTACTAATCCTGGCGAAGTAGACTGTACGATTGCCGATTCCGTGACTTCAGCCATAGTAGTAGACTCTTCAACTTCAGCAGAAAGAAAAATAACTAAAATGTGCTATGATATTGAATCCGAAAATTCCGGCGGAGAGACGGTTCGTTGGATGCAAGGATTGGTTGATGTGGTGCCCGAGGCTACCAGATGATTTCAATTTTTATAATTGAAAAAGCACCATTGATTATTCCCGTAACTCAAATACCAGCATATTCTTATCCCATACAGAAGGAATCCGATATAGTAGTTACCGCTATGCAGGAGAACCCCTAATGACTTCAATTGCTGTAATTGAGACAGTTACAGTAGTGGACGTTAGTGCTCCATCGGTTCAAGTATATCCTGCCCAACAAGAAGTAGTAGTGGTGTCTTCTGGAGCCGGTATTATTGGTCCTCAAGGTCCAGAAGGTCCGGCGGGTATTGGTCTTATTGCCGGTGGACTTGCAGGGCAAGTATTGTTAAAATTATCCAATACTGACTACGATACAGCATGGCAGGATTTAGACATGTTTGCTAATTATAAAACACAAGAAGTAGACGATGCTAGCCCGATAGCTTATGTCGGGAAGAAAAATGCCAGAAGCGGTGCGTGGTTTATTGAGCGTATTACGGATACTGGCCCAGATTCAGCTATACGGTATGCCAATCAATCGAATAATATTTCTTATACGACCTTCGCCGCTGCATGGTCGGCAAGAGCTATTTTAGTTTACGCAGAAATTAACACTCTAACAGGGATTTAGTATGAGTAAAAGTAACCTCCTAGAAAACGACCTTTTGGAAAAGATGTTCAAAAACACAACTATTCCTTGGGATGCCAATACAAACCTTTTCGTGTCTTTGCACACAGCCGATCCAGGTGAAGCGGGAACGCAGCTAACCTCCGAAGCTAACTATACTTCATACGCTCGCGCTACAGTTTCTCGCTCGGGTACGGGCTGGACGGTAACGGGCAACCAAGTGGTAAATGCCGCTCTAGTTCAGCTACCGCTTTGCACCGGTGGATCTTCAGTGTGTACTCACTTTGCGGTAGGTACTGCAGCATCTGGCGCTGGGCAGATCCTCTATAAGGGCGCTTTGTCTTCAAGCTTAAGTGTATCAAACGGAATCCAGCCACAATTTAACGCTGGTGCTCTAGTTATTACAGAGGACTAATGTTTAGAAGCATTGCTGATGCTGGTGCTGCCCTAGAGTTTACTGGAGCATTTCACCACTCTCAATATATCAGACCATCGGTTCCTGCCATTATTCAAAGATGGCAGGACTTCTCTATGGGTGCTGGTATTCCGGCGTATAATGCTTACGTTGGAGTACCGCTAGAATTTACTCCGCTAATTGGAAATAGAAATCGCAGCATATATGCCGGCGAGCCTACGGTAATTGGGGAAGACAAGAAGCTTTTTCAGATTCAATTTAACGTATTGAGTGCCACAACTCCGGCAAGCTTCATGCTTTGCGACTATCTCGGATTCTACCCTCTCATTGACTATGGGTCGTCCGACCTGCAAGAGATGGATAATACTGCTCCGCTATCTAGATACAGTAATGGAGTCGGCGTACAGATGATGCTTGTCAATTCTGTAGCCACAACGATTAACTCAGCAATCACAATAACCTACATTGATTCAAATGACGTAACTCGTACGGTTACGGTAAACACTAACACAGCACAAACAGGACTAATTCAGGGAGTATTTGGCGCACTTGGCGGTCAAGGCATTCCACCATTTTTACCACTTCAAAGTAACTGTCCTGGAGTTAAGCAGGTTGTTAGTGTTCAGTCGGATGGTGCGGGTGACGGATTGGGTAATCTGGTTTTGGTAAAGCCTATAACCGGCGTATCTGTACCTGAGTCAAACATCATATGCGAAGTAAACTTTATAAACGATAAAATGATCTTTCCAAAAATTGAAAACCAAGCTTTTCTTAATTTCATTGGCATAGGTAGTGTATCGGCTACAATGGTAGTGAGGGCAGAGCTTTTATTTATAAGAGGGTAGCAACATGGCTTTTACATCACAAGACGATATTATTTCGGAGATTTCAAACGGGAAATTTTATCGCACAGAATGGAACAAGATTACCGGTGCTGCTGCCTATACGGCAAACAGATGGTATGACTTTAGCGGCCTTAACGGTACGCCGATTGCTAACGCATGGACAGGTACTGCGCTGGCTTGGCAATCTACTAACGAGTCCAGTGCGTTTTCTATGTTTCACGGCGGTAACGTCACTCCAGACACAAAGCATATTTTAAACATTGCTGCCATCACCGGTGTGGCGACAGGTGTGCCAGGCACGTTGATGCTTGTCGATATGCAGGGCTACTGGCCTGGCATTAACGCCAACGTAGGTACTCTTCAAACACTTACGGGCACCCCAACTATCCGCTACCCTAGCGGTCAAGGATGTAGATTGTTTACTGTAACCACAACCAACACCGGTGCAACGGCACATAACATCTCCGTTACATATACAAACCAAGCTGGGACACCAGGCAGGACATTGCCTGTGACGGTCTCGATGACCGCTTCGGCTATCATTCCACATATTGGTCACTCAGGATCAGCGGCTAACAACTATGGGCCTTTCTTACCATTTGCTTCTGGGGATAGCGGCGTTCAGAACGTGGCTAACGTTCAGTTTTCTGCGGCATCTGGCGCCGGTGCGGTAGCGCTTGTTATGGCGCGACCACTTGCCACGATCCCTCTTGTTGTAGCATCTTTGCTTTCAGAAAGAGACTTGTTAAACCAGCTTCCATCACTTCCAAGAATTTACGATGGCGCTTGTTTAACGTGGATATATTTTGCAGGTGCGGCTACCGGTGGTTCAACAAACTTCTACGGCTCACTGGAATCAGCGTATGGGTAATTATTTAATATACGGCATTTTCTCCAAAGAAGGCCTTTTGAAATATGTGGGGAAGTCGTCTTCGGGGGTAAAAAGACCAAAGGCGCACTTTTTCCCTTCT
>JBKDHA010000096.1:0-17062 GCA_046335555.1 Bacteroidota bacterium | reverse complement strand
ATGCCGGTAGGTTATACCCTGTCCTTTAAAACGGGGATCAAAACCCTGCATAACGTTTTGGTAGCTTTCATAACGCAAACCTGCGCTGAATTTACCATTTGTATAAGTAAGAACTCCCCAACCATTTGAAAGTGCTTTTTCGGGTACAACCGGTGCACTTATTGAAGAGTCGGGATTGTAGTACTGTGCATCAATCTGAAAGTTGCCGTGAATCTGTCCGAGGCCTCCGGGCAATTGAGCATTCAGAAAAGCAGTGACCCCGGCTGCTAATGCCAGGGTCAATAAATATTTTTTGGTCACGTGGTTTGAGCGTTTGGAGTGTAAACCAGCTTATTATTTTCCAGCAGCTTTAAGCACTGCATCGTGAATCATTTTTACACCGGCATTGGCATTGTAGGAGGCAACCTGCCATACAATTTCGCCTTTACCGTTGAGCACAAAAGTATGCGGAACGTTATTTACGTTCATGGCGCGTCCAAAATCGCGGTTTTCGTCGAGGTAAACTTCCCAGGTCCAGCCCATGCTTTCAACCTGCGGTTTTACCTTCATCGAATTACGCTGATCGTCGATTGAAACTGCAATAAGTTTCACACCTGTTTCAGCCTGCCATTCTTCGTAAACGTCAAGAATTTCATTCAATTCTTTTTTGCAGGGAGCGCACCAGGTAGCCCAAAAGCTGATAATTACCGGCTTGCCGTCGTTGCTGATGTCTGCGGTGTTAAACTGTTTCCCGTCGAGTGTTTTAATCATCACCGAAGGAATCGTTTGACCCGGAGTTTCATCAGTACTGAATGCAGTGGTTACTGTGAAACCTGCAAGAATCAGAAGAAATAAAGTAATGCGTTTCATGAGCTGAATTGTTGTTGTGTTGAGCAGTTATTAAATGTGACCGGCAATTCTTTTGCAAAGACTGCGCCAGAATTGCCGGTCGTTCATTTAATGGATATTCAGTTCATCGAAAATTAGTGAGCAACAGAAACTTTGCGGCTCATTGTTCCGCCGTTGGCGGTGCGGATGGTTACGAAATAAAGACCATCAGCAAGTGTTGCTCCGTTAAGAGCAATGTTGTGCTGACCGGCATTCATATCGCCTTTGTTTTCAGCGAGAACGAGTTTGCCGTCCATGCTGTAAACTTCTACAGTAATGTTTTCGGTCTGCTCGAGCTCTACAGAAATAACTGCAGAAGCATCAAACGGGTTCGGGAACACGCTCATAGAAACACCAGCGAGTGAAGTTTCTTCAACGCCTACCGGAGCACCAATGTTGATATCATCAACAAACAGGTTGTTGCCGAAATCTGAAGTACCTACAAACTTGATGATGATGTTTGTTGCGGTAGCATAAGATGCAAGGCTTACGGTTTCTGAACGCCACTGGCTGGCATTGTTCGGGGTGAAGTTTGATGTTGAGGCTGTGGTAGTTGAAAGTGTGCTGCCCTGTTTGTCGTAAACAGTTGCCCAGGTTGCACCGCAATCGGTTGATACCATAACTTGCAGACGGTCGTTCTCAGTCTGATACTGGCGATAAGCAACGCTGAAAGTCATGTTTGTAGATGTGGCTGTGGTCATGTTAAAGTTACCAAGCACCATATCGTCAATTGTGCCCGAAGCAGCATTGTAGAAGTTAAGGCGAGCACTGCCTGTACCCTGAGCAAAACCGCCTGCTGTTGAACGAGCCCATGTGTAAGCATCGTTGTCGGTATTAACAATACCAATGATGCCTGGAGGGAAGGTTGAAGAAGCAAAACCTTCCATCATCGGAGCGGCGATAGCTGTTCCTCCATAATAAAGGAATGTGCTGCTGCGTGAATCGTTGGTGGTGTTTATGTCAACAGTTGCGTTCGGGTTTGCAGTAGAAATAACAACCGGAACGTTTCCGGAAGCACCATTGTATGTTACTACAGGAAGTGTTACTACTGTGGTTGCACCTGAAGCAAGTGAACCTGTCCAGTTGTAAACCGGCTGAGCAACTGTACCAACAGTTACGTTTACATCAAGTGATGTGAGTGTGTTGGCTCCGGTGTTTTTGATGGTTACAGACGGTGTGAATGTAACAGCAGCGCAAACCAGACCACCTGAAGGAAGACCAGCTACAGCGGTAGGCTGTGCATCATTCGGCAGCGCAATAGGCTCGGTAATTGCAGCTTGCTGAACTACTTTATTTCCATCGCTCTGGATGAAAGCAGCAACCTGAAGCTCGTTGATGTTATAAATATAAGACGGTGTGGGAACTGCAAATGTGAATGTAGCATTATCACCATTTGCCCAAGTGCCGTTAAGCGTTGTGCCGCTTGCATTGGGTAACATCTGACGCAGTACACCATAAAAATCAAGCTCACCATTTGAACCCGGAGGTGTAGAGAAAATGATTTCTCTTTCGAGAAGAGCAACATGCAGTTTCAGCGCACCATTTGATGTGAATGCTTGTGAAGCTGTAATATTTACAGTAATGTAAACTGAGTCGAAATCATTCGACATGGTGTGTGTAAGACCAAGTGTAAATGATGACGGAGTATTGTACTGCGCATCAATTTCTGCTTGTGTCAAACAGCCGGGATAACCAACATAAGCATTGCAATCATCCGGTATAATAACACCGTCCATTACAACATTCGGAACGCCGTTTACACCATAGTATGATACACGAGGACCAACCCAAGACTGGGTTTGTACGTTCATCGGATCAACACCTGGCCAGTTGGTTTGGTACTTAATACCTACAACTTTGTTAGATGTAAGGTTGGGTGCAAGAAGTGCGTTAAACGCAGGATTTGCAGCAGCGCAAGGGCCGCATGAAGCCTGTGTGAACTCTTCAACCAGCACCACACGCTGCGACTGAGCAAATGCTGAAGAAACAGCAAGGCCGGCAACTGCAGCAAGGAGTGTAATTTTTTTGTTCATGATAGAGATTTGTTGATGTGTTTTTATGCAAACTGAGGCTAAATTAATCAGTTTCTGCAAAGAAACAAAAACAATTTAGGCGTTAACATTAATTCGTAAATACCCGAAAACCACACCCAAACACATGCTAAATAATTGATAATCAAATATCAAACTGACATTAATTGCTTTGAATTATAAAATTGCATTGTAAGTGGTCGAATTTTATTCATATCCGGTATGCAACGTTTCATTTTCATTTACGTACATTTGGTATTGCTCAACAACAATAATTTGTAACGCAAGACCACAATGAAAAAAACTTTACTTCTTCTCGCCCTCGCTGCGCTCGGCATTCAAGCTTCTGCACAAAGCGCTATCCGTGTTGAATCACAGGAAACAGGTGCTGTACTTTCTAACGGCGCAAATATTACTTATTGGATTCCTGCATTAAACGGCAGCGGTCCTTACCTTGATATACGCCACTTTACAGTTAGCAATGTAACATCTTCGTCAAAAACATTCAGAGTTCGCAAGATGAATATTGTTCTCGGTGATGTAAACGCACAAACTACATTCTGTACCGACCTGAACTGCTACGGCCCAGGACAAATGCTTTCGTACAATATTCCGATGGCCAGCAACAATTCATTTGATCTCTCACTTGATTTCAATACAGGTTCTGCAACAGGAGTTACCCGTGTCAGCTACACTATTTTTGATGTAAACAACACCAGCGACTCTATCATGCTTACGCTTGAGTATAATGTTGTGAACGGTCCTGCCGGCATCGCCAGCAATTCACTCATCAAGCCTTCAGTTTCAAATCCGCAGCCGAACCCGGCTACAGGCATATTTGCAATCAACTACAAGTTTGGTTCAACCACACCCGGTGATGCTAAGCTTATTGTTTACAACATGCTTGGTGCAGCAGTTCTCGAAACCGAAATCACCAGTGTTGAAGGCACCATTCGCATGGATGTTTCTACACTTCCGGCTGGCGTGTATTTCTGCACACTTACCAACAACGGCCGTCAGTTGGCTACCAAACGTCTTGCGGTAACTCACTAACTGTTTCAATAGTATATAAAGCGAACGGCTCTGCATTGTTGCAGAGCCGTTCGCTTTTTCAGTATATAGCAATGCGTTTATTCTCCGCCAAACAATGTGCCTTTATTCATTTGCGGCAAGCGGTTAAGGTGTTTGTAAGCTAATTCTGTAGGATTATTAGTACTTAGTAATGATGAAACAGCAAACTCTTTTTTGCTTTGTATCCTAAAATCAAAAACGCACCGAGCTATAATGCTTCGTTAACTATAGAAAACTCGAACACCTATAGAAACCAAACTATTATTTTTATATAAATTTATAAAATAAAAATTCAGACCAAAATAATCCCATTATGCGTTTCCTTTTATGCGTGCTAGTTTTGTTTTGCATATATAAAAATGCAATTTCGCAAAGCAACTGGACAGCTCATCAAACCAATTCCACTGCACCATTATTAAGTGCCGTTATAAATACACCAAGCTTTTGGGTAGTAACTGATACAAATGGTGTTATACAAACCACAAGTAATTCAGGAAACTCTTGGGTTACCAGAAATTCGGGCACACAGGTTGCCCTGCATGATATTGTAAATCCCATACTCCCTAATTTTGTTTGTGTTGGTGACTCCGGTGTAATCCGTCGCTCGACAGATAACGGAACAACATGGTCTGCAATTACCTCAGGAACTACAAACAATTTGCGATCATTACATTTCTCCACCGGAGTAGGCGGACTGGCTGTCGGATATTCAGGAACAATCTTAAGAACTACCAATGGTGGAATATCATGGGTGAATAATTCATTAACGACAACAGCTCATCTGGAAGCTGTTGTTCAAGTTTCTTCCTCTCTGGCATTTGCTGTTGGCCATCAGGGCACTATCCTTAAGTCAAATGATGGGGGAACAAGCTGGCAAAACATACAATCATCTATATCTTCAGAAAATTTTCATGCGGTTGACTTCTGGAATGCACACGTAGGTATTTGTGCGGGTACGAATGGCGCTTTACTGGTTACCCTCGATGGCGGAATTAATTGGACAATAGCATCGGGTTTTACCACGGGAACAATTGAATCAGTAAAGTTTAAAGATATTAATACAGTTTTCTGCAGTACCTCGAACGGTGAATTATTCTATTCATCGAACAAGGGGATGAACTGGGTAGCTCTTTCCAGCTTTCCACAATCAAATTTTGACATTAGTTTTTATTACTCAGGGAATTTAGTCATTCCAAGTGCGAATGGTATTATTTATTCGAATATTTATCATGATTGGTATAGTTCAGGAATACCCGGTTCATATAGTGCAAGTTTTATTAATGACAGTACTGGAATATGTAAAGGTTCAAACTCTGTTTTATACTATACAAATAACGGCAGATCCTGGGATACCCTCATAAACAATGTAGTTGGGGGATATTTTGTGGCAATGACACCTGATTCTTCCATTCATATATCTTACCTTAATTCAGTACACACAACAAGAGATCTGGGTCAAACTTGGACCAATGTAACTTTGGGTAATTTAAGTTCATCGCTTGGTGAAATTGTTTTCCCTGAAGACTCTGTTGGCTTTTTTGCAGGTGACGCCCTCTATAGAACACTGGATGGAGGATATACATGGAACGCAACTAATAGCACATTCAGCAACCTTGGACGCATTGAATTTTTCAATCGGGATACAGGATATTTTGTAAATGGCTCAGTCCTATATTATACTGATAATGGCGGAACAACTGTACAGCCTATATTAAGCGGTTGTAACCGTTTTCACTTTGCCAATAAAAACTTTGGCACAGGATTCTTATACAACAGTATATATGCATCCGATGTATGGCTTACAAAAAATGGCGGACGATCATTTATTAAACTTACTACACCTTCTATATATTATTCTATATCCGATGTCCACTTTGTTGACTCATTAACTGGATATATATCGGGTACAGGATCACAATCAACACAATTTTTAATTATTCATAAAACAACTGATGGAGGCCAAACGTGGACTCTTCAGAGTTTTCAGAATGCTGTATCTAACACACAACGATTTTTCTTTGCATCAGAAAAATTTGGCGTTTTAACAGGGGTTCAGGATGTTCTTACTAATTACACCACTGATCAATCAATATTTAACAACCCATCTTATATCCCAAGTAATTTCGTAAGATCAATTGGTCCGGGATATGACTGGATCATACAGAGTAATGTGCCCAATGAAAGTTATTGGCAAAAATCTGCAACTAAAAAAAATGGGAATCTATTAATAAGTGGTTTTTACAGAAATTTTCTTTCGTGGGGGCCATATATATATAACTATTCTTTAGATACAAATTATCAGTTTATAGCCGATGTAAACTCGTCGGGCTTTCCCGCAAGCTTAAAAGTATTCAAGACTGGGACAAATACTCTTCCAGTTAGCTGTATGGGAGTTGACGGGTCAGGTTATATATATATGTGTGGTAGTTTTTCTCAGTTTATTATTGTTGACTCAATTACATACACAGCCACTAACGGAACCTATTGGATTAAGGTTGACTCACTCTTCAATGTTATCCACTTTCAACTACTTGACACCTCTCAAAACGTAAATACTGCAAAAGTTCTTAATATGAGTGTTGATGCTGACGGAAATTCTTACTTACTCCTTAACTACAGTTATAATTACACCCTTCAAAACCACACATTTACAATGCCAAGTACTGTTGGATTCGTAAAACTCGACTCCACAGGTGTTCTTCAATGGGCCAATCAATGTGACAATCCAAACTCAATTCAAAATGCAGATATAGCTTTTGCAAATGACTCGTCACTTTGGATTTCAGGAACTGTAACGCCCGACATGAGTATAGACGGAGATACGATCCCGATTCCAGGATCTACTAAAAACTTTATTGGTCGGCTCGATCCGCAAAGCGGAGCACTATATTGGTTGAAAGGCTATGGAATTAATACCAACAACTTTGGAATTGTAAAACCCGCCAGTATTGCTCCCCATCCTGATGGTTCCCTCTATTTTTGTGGTGATATTAATACATCACAGCCAGCCAGATTTGACTCTTTGCTTTGGAGTAATCAAGCAGAAGGAACCCGGAGAACTTACATAGGAGAAATTGATGTAAACGGTACCATCAAGCGGGTAAAAACAGTTCAAACAATGAGTTTCCCTGATATTGCGATTGACTCCAATGGCAAACTATATCTGAGTGGAATCAACCCGTACCGTATTGATGATACATTGGTTTTGGCTTCTCCTCAACACGGGTTATTCTATTCAATCATTAGATACAATTCTGAATTCAAGTCAGAATGGCTAAATACTATACATTTTACCGGTGATGTAAATCAACTCTCGTATAGTAAAATAGCATTGTTTGATACCAGTTTGGTCTATAATGTAATGCTTACCGGTTCTGTTTCCTATACAATACAGGGTATAGGTTCTGTAGGCCCCCCAAATGGCCCAATCAATTTTGGCACAGCCTATAAATTAACAGTAGGCCCCTATAACCCTGTATCAGTAAACAATGAGTCTTCAGAAGAAAATTCAGCGTTATTCACTCTTTCGCCTAACCCCTCGTCTGCTACTATATATCTCACTCTCACAAACATGAGAATTACCGATAATATGAGTTATTCGATTATTGATCTGACAGGAAAAACAATAATTGAATCACAGCAAATTGGCAAAATACAAACTTCAATAGATGTAAGTTGCTTTTCGTCCGGAGTGTATTTTATTCAAGTCAAGTCTGACTCACAAGCCAGTGTCCTGAAATTAATCAAACAATAGTCCAAAAGTTTAGTAAAATAACACAAAGCTATTCACCAAACAATGTGCCTTTATTCATTTGCGGCAAGCGGTTAAGGTGTTTGTAAGCTAATTCTGTAGCCTGACGACCTCGCGGTGTGCGTGTGAGGTAACCTTCCTGAATAAGGAACGGCTCATACACTTCTTCAATAGTGCCGGCTTCCTCGCCTACTGCTGTTGAAATGGTGGTGATACCCACCGGGCCGCCTTTAAACTTATCGATAATCGCGCTCAAAATTCGGATGTCCATTTCGTCCAATCCGTTTTTGTCAACATTAAGCGCGTGCAAGCCGTAATGCGCGATTTCGAGATCAATTTCTCCGTTGCCTTTTATCTGTGCGAAATCGCGAACGCGGCGTAAGAGTGCATTTGCAATACGCGGCGTTCCGCGGCTGCGGCGTGCAATTTCAAAAGCGGCTTCTTCGGCGATAGGCACGTTCAGAATGCCCGCGGAGCGCTCTACAATGCGCTTGAGCAGTTTCGAATCATAATAGCTTAAACGCGATGTAATTCCGAAGCGCGCACGAAGCGGCGAAGTCAGCAAACCGGAGCGCGTTGTAGCTCCAACCAATGTAAACGGATTAAGGCTGATCTGCACACTGCGTGCATTGGGGCCGCTGTCGAGCATAATATCAATGCGATAATCTTCCATGGCCGAGTAGAGATACTCTTCTACTACAGGGCTGAGGCGATGAATCTCGTCGATAAACAGCACATCAAACTGCTCAAGATTGGTAAGCAGTCCGGCCAGATCACCAGGCTTATCAAGCACGGGGCCTGACGTAATTTTGATGTTTACACCAAGCTCCTGAGCTACAATGTTGGCCAATGTGGTTTTACCCAAACCCGGAGGGCCGTGCAGCAACACATGATCCAATGCTTCGCCGCGTTGCTTGGCCGCAGCTACAAATACTTTGAGATTGTCAACAACCGCATCCTGCCCCGAGAAATCAGAAAAATCCTGCGGACGAAGCATCCGCTCCACTTCTTTCTCGGCCGGTGTAAGACGTTCGCTCTCGGGATCTATGTTTGGGTTCATTGACATTTCAATACAAAAGTAACTGTTTTAGAATTGGGTATTGAAACTGAGTTAACATCACTAAACGAAAACAAAATTTTTATCGGTGTGCCGATTATGTTTTTACAGGTTTGTATAGGATGCTTCCAATTCATCGGCGGCCTGTTTGCTGTGTTTTTCTACTGTAAGTGAATAAGAAACAAGCAGCATGACAAAAACATGAAGGGAAATAAGTTGGAAATGATTCAACTTATAATACACGTTGTAATGCAAATCCGCTGTCCATTGCAATTTGATGAGACCCAAAAAATCAATAAAATATCCAGAACTATAAAAGCTGAATAATAAGAAAAAAATAGCAAAGGCTATTGTCTTTCCGACGGGCAACTTAAGTCGCGGGTGAAAGCCATTCTCATCCATTGCATCATTCCAATTCTTTCTGAGGAGAACAAACAACCCAATACGCCATATCCATGAGATAAAAGGGATAAAAAACAATACCAGATTTGCGATAATTAATGGTGTTGTATATGGTGTAAATACACTTACAGCTTTAGTCAATCTGTTTACATAATAAAGAGTTAGCAGACTTAAAAACACACCGCTGAAAACGCATCCCTTTTGCAAGAGTTCATTCGAGGCAAAGATTTTAAGCTGTTCACTCAACGCAAATGGATATATAAAACCCAAAAACAAATAAGCAATAAGTATCGCAATGAGTAACTGATCGATAATATGCCGAAGCTCAATCGTTCTTAGTTTGGTAATTTTACCGGTGATAAGTTTACGTTCCTCACCATTTGTAATTTCATAACGTTCATGCAGAAATTCGGGGGATTGCTGATGTGGTTCAAACAAACTGAATATGCGATACAAAATAATAACCCATGAAAATGATGCCCCAATCTTTATTAAACTACTCACAGAATCTAGTAATTCATAACTATAGCCAGCTATATAAAGCTTTTTAACAATGGGGAAAGTAAGCAACAGCAAATAAACAGGTTGAACAATTACAAAAAATACATTCCAAAAATTCCTGAAACTTGTTATTCTAAAGCTCGAATCCGATTCACCGGCATTTAATGCTTCCAGTAAATCAATAAGTTTCATAGGGCGAAAGAGCAAGAATCCCACAGGTCGCTGATCGGGTAATAAAACAAGCTGAAGTTGCCTGAATAAATAAGAAGAACCCAATATAAATGGTATGGCTACTAAAAGACCGATATGTACATACCCATCCAAATAGCCGAAATAAAATCTATAATATATCTCTTGATAAAGATCTGTTTCTTCACCTATAACGTAGCCAAGCATTGGCAGAAGCACGCTATTAACAGGAGCGATAAGGAGCGTTAATACAAAAAACAGTATCCAGAAATAACGATAACTGTATAGTTTTTCTTTACGATAAACAGTTCTGTTTTCCAGAAAGTCTGAAGTCATAAACGCTGCGCAAGTTTTGTTCTCGGGAATGCCATTTTATACAATTCACTCCAATAAATAATGGTATAAAAAGAATAAATCGGTGAATTGAAGCTTTCACTCAATGCTTTATTATTCCTGAGCATTAGCCGAAGACCAAGATCGGCACCAACACCAAACCATCTGAATATTTTATATGATCCCGAAATGCCTGTTTCGTAAATAATGACTGATTTTTGTTCCACAATGTTGTTCCGTCCGCCGTATGCGTATTCGTATCTCGAATTACCAAACCCAAGCTGAAAAGGAATTACACTGAATTTCCAGCGTTTGCTTTTGTAAAAGACATACCTGATAAAGTAACTGAAGTAATCAAGCCGCAAAAAAGATACTGCTGTATCAGGCATACCTATCGAATCGGTTAAAAACACAGGCCTTTGCAAACTGGGGTTGTGCGTATTGTAGCCTCCGCCTATGGTTAGGCGGTTCCCAAAATCGGCACCAAACTTAAAGCCCCAGATACGTGCATTTTGCGAATTGATAAATGACTTTCGCGTGTCGAACATTGCTGTAAACGCCACTTTGCGATTGATACAACTGCGAAGCGTATCCAGCATCTGGGCACGCATTGTATGCACACCGACCAAAATAAATAGCAGGAGCAGAATACGGAGTTTCATTGCGATTAAGATACAAAACAAAGTTCGCACAAGTGACGAAATCGTATGATTATAAACTACAATGGCTGCCCGAAAATTCAGACAGCCATTGTTTGCTTTATGTTGTTTTGGTTTAGTGACCGCCTCCGTCAACTTCACCTTCAGCAAGGGGAACAGTTTGCGGAATAAAGTCGAGCTCGGCACCAGGCTTGCTGTAATCATAAGCCCAACGCTGAACTTCGGGAAGTGCTCCCGGCCAGTTGCCGTGTGTGTGTGCCATTGGTGTTGTCCACTCCAATGTATTTGAATTCCAAGGATTTTGCTCTGCCTTCGGACCGCGGAACATGCTGTAGAAGAAGTTGAACAGGAAGATAAGCTGTGCAAGTGCTCCTACAATTGCAAAAATGGTAATCAGCACGTTGATGTCCTGAAGGTTGTCAAACATCGGAAATGCGGTGTTCTGGTAATAACGACGCGGTACACCAGCCAAGCCAAGGAAGTGCATCGGGAAGAATACACCATAAGAACAAATGAAGGTAAGCCAGAAGTGTACATAGCCCATGTTCTTGTTCATCTTACGCAGGAACAGTTTCGGGAACCAATGATACACACCGGCAAGCATACCCAAAATTGCCGACACACCCATTACAATGTGGAAGTGGGCAACTACAAAGTAGGTATCGTGTACCGGAATATCAAGCGCTGAGTCGGCAAGAATAATACCTGTAACACCACCGGTAATAAAGGTTGACACAAGACCAATTGCAAAAAGCATGGCGGGTGTAAACTGGATATTACCTTTCCAAAGTGTAGTAATATAGTTAAAGGCTTTTACCGCCGACGGAATCGCGATAAGCAGTGTAGTAAACACGAACAGTGAACCGAGGAACGGATTCATCCCGGTAATAAACATGTGGTGACCCCAAACAATGAACGAAAGCAGACCGATAGCAAGAATCGAGGTAATCATAGCGCGGTAACCGAAAATAGGTTTGCGTGCGTTAACCGAAATGATCTCTGAGGTGATACCAAGTGCCGGGAGAATAATAATGTAAACTTCCGGGTGGCCAAGGAACCAGAAAAGGTGCTCAAACAGAATCGGACTTCCGCCGGTTTGCTCCAATGGCGCTCCATCAATAAAGATGTCTGAAAGATAGAAGCTGGTTCCAAAACTACGGTCGAAAATCAATAATAATGCTGCTGAGAAAAGAACCGGGAATGAAAGTACACCAAGAATTGCGGTTACCAAAAACGCCCATACAGTAAGCGGAAGACGTGTCATCTTCATGCCTTTTGTTCGGAAGTTGAGAATGGTAATGATATAGTTAAGACCACCTAAAAGCGATGACACAATGAACAACGCCATAGACACTAACCAAAGTGTCATACCTGTTCCTGAACCCGGCATTGCTTTTTCAAGAGCCGAAAGCGGCGGGTAAACTGTCCAGCCACCTGATGCTGCACCATTCTCTACAAACAATGAGGCAACCATGAAAACAGAAGACAGGAAGAAGAACCAGTAAGAAAGCATGTTCATGAATCCCGATGCCATATCACGAGCTCCGATCTGATACGGAATCAGCAGGTTACTGAATGTACCCGACAAACCACCGGTGAGTACAAAAAACACCATGATTGTTCCGTGGATAGTAACCAATGCCATGTAAGCATCCGGGTTTAGCACGCCGTTTTCGCCCCATTTATCGCCCATTACGGCATTAATGAAGCTGAATGATTCGCCCGGCCAGGCTAACTGGAGACGGAATACAATTGACATTACCATGGCAATAACAGCCATTACGACAGCAGTTACGAGGAACTGACGGGCAATGACTTTATGATCCATGCTGAAGACGTACTTCTGCACAAATGACTCTTCATGATGATGATCATGATCGTCGTGGCCGTGATGCACATGCACATCGTGCGCAAGTGTTTCGGCGTGGAGGTCACTGTGTTTGTGAAGATCGTGTGCCATATTTTTTTTCTTTTGATCTATCCCTTCAAAATTACAACTACTCTTTATTCAGTTAACCGGATTAAAACGGTTTTGTTGTTTTGTTTAACTTTTTAGTTTGCACCAATAGCTGTTGGTGGTGTACGCCCGTCGAAATAGGCTTTCTTACGAGCCATGTGAGCTTTGTACTCGTCTTTTGTGCCTACATAAATAAGCAGACCCATGTTCCAGTGTGAGGTACCGCAAATTTTATTGCAAAGCAGCATGTAATCAAACTTTGCATTACCGGTTTTCTCACGCATTGCCTTGGTGGTAATTGTAGGCTTGAAGTGGAACCATGTTTCCATACCCGGCACACAGTTCATTTGTGCACGGAAGTGCGGGAAGAATGCGCTGTGAATAACATCCTGCGAACGCATGCGGAAATTCACTTCCTGATTTACTTCGAGGAAAAGGGTATCGTTTACAATAATATCATCGTATCCTTTTACATCTGATGTATCCATACCAAGATCAAACTTCCCGGCCAAACGATAATCAGCTTTTCCTAATGTGTTATCTGTACCGGCATAACGAGCTTTCCAGTTAAACTGCTGAGCATAAAGCTCGATAAGACGCATGCTGTTGGGTGCCGGCTCTGTAGTTTCATTCCAGAGACGGATACCGAGAAATATAATTACAAACAACACTACAGCCGGAACACCTGTCCACAACATCTCTAATTTATTGTTGTGGGGATAAAAAGTTGCCTTGCGGTCAGCACGTCCGTAGTATTTCCAAGCCATGTAAAACAGCAGGAAATTGGTAATAAAGAAAACGATACCAATTACGAGGAAGTTGAAATTCATCAACCAGTCGATCTTGGCACCATGTTCTGATGCAGCTTCCGGCAGAAGACGATCCTTATATTCTACAAACTGCCAAATGCAGAACGCAAAAAACAGGATCATGAACGTGAGCATGAATGTTCCGTTCATGCGGTTGTCACGCTCAGTTACTTTGTTCGGATCTGCTCCCTTGAGTTTTGTGGATAATTCCACAACCCGCACCAACTGCCATACTGCAGCGGCACCAAGAATGAGGAGAGCGTATGTTAAAATACTCATAGCACGTGTTTATATCAGGTTCTCTGCTGTTTCGTATTGGATCAGATGTGGTGATGCAAGCTTTCTTCGAGGAAAGGATGTCCTTTCTGGAGCAGCGGTGCTTGTGAAAGCGAACGGAAGATCCAGAAGACAAAGAAACCAAGGAAGAACAGAAACATACCAATTTCCAAACCGCCAATATTCCAATGCTCACCTACGGTGCCCGGCATTACGAGCAGGAAGGTATCTGTCCAGTGGAAGAAGAAAATCAACAGACCGGTAAAGAGCAGGAATGATTTATTGCGTTTTGCATCGCGAGACATAAGTACAAGCATCGGGAATGCAAAGTTGACAACCATGGTAATCCAGAACAATCCGCGGTACTGCTCCCAACGCTGAGCAAAGTAAACTACTTCCTCACCGATGTTTGAGTACCAAATGAGCATGAACTGTGAGAACCAGAGGTATGTCCAGAGGAAACTCACGGCAAACATCCATTTACCGAGATCATGTACGTGGCTCGGGTTCACAAACTCAAGCTGATCACGCGACTTGAGATGCACAACCATAAGGTTAAACACGATGATTGCTCCAATCCACCAACCGGCAAAGTTGTACCAACCAAACAGTGTGCTGAACCAATGTGTGTCGATAGACATGATTGCATCCCAGCTGTAAACCGATGAGGTAAAGCCGAAGAACACCAGGAAAATTGCAGAATTACGGATGTTTTTCTTCCAGTTGCTGATCATGTCGTTGCCGCGGAGCATATCGCCCTGCATGCTGTTTTTGCGCGACCAGCGCTGATAGATTACCCAGCCGGCCATGAACAGAATGATACGGCCATAGAAGAAGAAGCGGTTGAAATACGGCTCTTTGTGCGCAATGATTTCATCATACTTCGGACTGGCTTTGTCATAAAGATCACCGTCCATCCAGTGGTAAAGATGATGCAGGTGAAAATCACCGCAAACCATAACCAGCAGCACAATACCCATACCGATAGGCAGGAAGGTAGCTACTGCGCTGAAAATGCGCAGAAAAACCTGACTCCACGCTGCCTGAGCGGCAAAGTGCAGCGCATAAAAGAATATGGCTGCAAGTGCAATACCACCAAAGAAATAGCCATTCACAAGCAGGTTAGCCCAGAAACGCTGTCCCCAGCCAGCATGGTGATCTTCGTGGCCGGCAGCACCATCATGTGCGGCAGCATGATCGCCGCCAAAGGTGTGCCAGAGGTATCCGGCAAGAATAAGAAGCAAACCAAAACCCATCAAAACGATGAGATTCCGGCGGCTCTTTGCCGTAAAATTATACATGAGATTATTTGGATTCACGTTGCTCATAGTGTATGCAATAGCGGTGAATTACTTCTTAGGTGTGTTTGCCGCAGCAGCGGTATCAGCTTTGGGGGCGGCAGCTTCCGCAGCAGCTTTATTGTAGTCTTCGAGCGATTTACCGCCACGTCCGAGGAACTGAACATAAAGTGAAACTTGCATGCGTTCCTCAGGGCTGAGCTGTGATGCATGTGAACCCATAACGCCTTTACCATATGTAACTACATGATAAATGTGTCCTTCGCTCAGGTTGTTTTCCTGCAAACGGGTAATGTAGCTCGGCGGCTGGTTCGGGTACTTCTCACTGGTAACCAGCGATCCGTTGCCGTCGCCTTTTGCGCCGTGGCACACAACGCAGTAACGGGTGTACAACTCTTTGCCCGCTTCCTGATTGGCCGAATCGCGCTTGATGTTCAGCGAATTGTAATTCCAGAACATCTTGGCAAGACTGTCGCCTTCAGCAGAATTAGCATACGGGAACGGTGTAAACCCGCGGGGAATAGAACCCTCGGCAGGCAAACGGTTCGAGAGACTGTCGCCGGTTGCGGTGTTAATGTACATCCCGTTGGTTTCGGGACCCGGTGAGCGGTACATGTCTGGCATAAACTCAAAGCCGGGACTATCCGGATTGCTTTTTACGCAGGCGCTCAGCAGCGATGCGGCAGCAACAGCTACGGCACCGAAGGCAAGCAGGGTATTGGTTCTTTTTTTCATCACTCGTTGCGTATCGCAGTGGTTCAGATCACGTTCACTTCTTCGGCGCCGCTGGCTCGCATCATCGATACGATTTCAGCTGCTTTGTCTTCTTTCGCCTCAATCACCATCATAAACTTATCGTCGGTGGTGCGAGGATCAGGGTTCTTTTCATGAACACCCGGCAGTGTCCAGTTGCGCAGCAGGTAGGTAATGGCCATGCCGTGACCTGCGCAGAACACTGTTAACTCGAAAGTAACCGGAATGAAAGCTGGCCAGTTCATGAAGTAATAAAAGCTGGGCTTGCCGCCAATATCCGTCGGCCAGTCGCTTACCATCATGTACCAGGTCATCAGAATAGCCAGCGATGTGCCGGTGAGACCATAAATGAAGGCACAAATCGCTAAACGTGTGCGCGGAAGACCGATAACCGGATCTATTCCGTGAATCGGAAACGGCGAAAAAACCTCTTTCACCTTGATCCGTGCATCACGCATCTGCCGGGCTCCGTTCATGAGGAGTTCCTCATCGCCCCAGATACCTTGAATCGTTTTATAATTCGCTGCCATAATTGATGTGCTGCGTAGGATATTGATTAATGACTTTCTGCGGCAATTTCAGCGGCCTCACGCTTTTTCTTATGCTCTTCACTTGATGATTTTACAATCATCTTCAACTCGCTGAGCGCAATTACCGGGAAGGCACGGGCAAACAACAAGAAGATCGAGAAGAACAATCCGATAGTACCGATGAAGATTCCCATCTCTACCCAAGTCGGGTGATACATGGTCCAGTTCGACGGCTGAAAATCGCGGTGCAGTGAGGTTACGATAATTACGAAACGCTCAAACCACATACCGATATTCACTACAATAGAAAGAATGAATGTTGCTGTAAGGTTGGTTCGGATCTTGCGGAACCAGAATAACTGCGGACTGATTACGTTGCAAGTCATCATGCCCCAGTAACTCCACCAGTAAGGACCGGTAGCACGGTTCATGAACGCATAACCTTCATATTCAACACCTGAGTACCAAGAGATGAAAAGCTCTGAAAGATAAGCCACACCTACCATTGAACCAGTAAGGGTAATGATGATGTTCATCATTTCCATGTGCTGAATGGTGATGTAATGCTCAAGATTCAGC
>JBKDHA010000095.1:0-53902 GCA_046335555.1 Bacteroidota bacterium | reverse complement strand
CGTACACACCTTTGATATCGTTTTGGACAGCATCCGAGGGTTCAAATCTGTTGTTTCGAGAAGCCTAATCGTAAAGCCAATGAAATCAGCTATTTACATCTGTCCAATTACACAAAATCAAATTATTTTGGACAGCTGTGTAGGCAGGCAAATTGTTAATTCTCCGCGTCTCGCCTTATTGTTCAACATATCTTTCATTTGATCGTCAGAAACCCAACTTAAATCTCTTGTAAAAATAACTGTACGACCTCCATTTTCTATCCAATTATACATATAATCCCGAATACCTTTAGAGTTTTTTAAAATCATAGGTTTTTTAGCTACATATTCCCAAACTACTAATATTACGGCAACTAAAAAAAGGACAATTGATAAAAATAGTAAAAACCATTGCCAACCATTAAACGAAGAATCTGGATTTTTAATTGTAAATAACAATCCTATCAATGAAGCAATAGAGCCAATTTGCGATAAGATATTTGTAATTGTAACACTTAAATATTTCATAATAAGAACTTATATCATTTAATTCGCGGTATGTTTTAAAATTATTGCTGGCTCATAAATATACGCAACAATCTACATAAAACATCATAATTTATCAACGATTTATGTATAAATCTTCTATCTAAGGTGCACCAATTCTAATCGTTTGTAAACGATTAGACTACTTGCAATTGATTAATTCAAGACTTGATTATTCCGTTTTGAGACTTTGCGAGGGTGGAGAATACTGTCTTTGCGAGTATTTTCACCTCTTCATTCCGCTTTTAGAACTTCGCTAAAAGTTCATTCAGTTGTTTATGAACCCACCCAAGTTAACGCTGAAAAGCGTATCAACATTTTTTTGCTTTGTTGTTTATTCCAGCATTATTTTTTCTTGGACTTAATTCTATTTTCCAATGCTTTTAGTTCTTCTAAATCTTGTTCATCGGCTTGTTTGGCCTCGGCAATTTTTCGTTTAGCATCGAAATCTGCAAACAGGGCCTCTACTTTTTTCTCCATTTGTTCATTGCTCACTTTGCCTTTGCCTTGTAATATATTCCTATCGTTTAGCAGTATTATTTTATCAATATTCTCCTTCCAAAAAGCCATGCTAATGCCTTGACGGTTTTTGGCTCTTAATTCTGCGGTTTCTAAAAACACGGTTACAAAGCGGTTTAGGCTGTCTATCTCATCTTCGGTAAGGTAGTTTTTGGCAATGTAAATATCTTGTTTGCGCACTACTTTGCCTTTCCAACTGGTGAGGGCCATATTAGGTTCGTTGGCATTGGCGCGGCTTACTATTATTTCGGCAGCCGTTTTACCTGTAATGGCAAAAAGTAGTTTGTTTTGGGTTTCGGCATAAAACATTTGTGTGGCTTTGTCGCTAGCGTCATAATCGCTGCTGAGTGCAAATAAGTCCCGTACTTTTTGATAAAACCTTTTTTCGGAAGCTCTTACATCTCTAATACGTGCCAGTAATTCATCAAAATAATCGGGTCGGCCATCAGGGTTTTTCAGACGTTCGTCATCCATCACAAAACCCTTAATCATATAGCTGGCGAGGTTTTGATTGGCCCACTGCCTAAACTGTGTACCTCGTTTGCTTCGCACCCTAAAACCAATAGCCAAAATCATTTCTAAGGAATAAAAAGTAACCTTATACGCTTTGCCATCAGTGGCAGTAGTTAAGTAATCCTTAACAACTGAATCTTCTTGTAGTTCATTCTCTTTCAGTATATTAGATATATGCATACTGATATTAGGCACTGAGGTGTCAAAAAGTTCAGCCAATTGGTTTTGGTTCATCCAAACAGTGCCATCTTTGGTTAAAAGAGAAACAGCCGTTTTTCCGTCCAGGGTGTTGTATATGATGATGTTTTGTTCTTCCATTTGTACTTATTTTTTTAGTTGTCCTATGATTTCAGGCAACACCTTTTATAGAACAATCGGAAATTCAGACTTTCTATAAAAGTGTATCAATTTTCAAGGCTACGCAATTGCTCTACCACCGAAGCAATATCACTACTTTCTTGCTCCTCAAATGTATTTACATAACGTGGGATATTAAAATTGCATTCTTTTTTTGTGAGGAATTGGAACGGGTTCCGATAACTATTGGGAGGAGCAGGTGGTTGTTTATTGCGCTGCTGCTTCGCTCCAAAACGTTTTTGTACCTGTGCAACTATTGGTTAATCTAAATAGTGGAACTTATTGTTCGGGTGAATTATAGATTTGCCCGGTCTTGCCTCGCTCAAAAGCCCAATGTTAAAACAAAGACATAAAAAAAACAGCCCGAAAATCGACGCTTTGCATAATGCGATTTACATCATAACTATAAGCATAAGCACTGTTTCTGACTTTATGCTCTGATATACGAAACGGAACTTTTTTTACTGAAATTGAACTCAAATTCATACCAAGAAATTACTATTTTTGCTGAAATAAGTATTTTCTGATAAAATGAAAAACATAACCCTACTCCTTTTCATTGCATTAATTGCAAGCTCTTGCGATCTAAATCAAAAAGACAAAACGGTTGCCGTAAAAAATAAGTTCTCGCTTTCTGTTCCTGCTTCATTTTCGAAACAGAAAGGCTTGCACGAAGATGCTTCGCTGCAATACGGTAATTTACTCAACGAGTTTTTCGTAATTGTAGTTGATGAACCTAAAGCCGAATTTCATAGTGTTCTTGAAGAAAACGGACTATCAGAATCATTCAGTAGTGATATTAACGGATATGCCGACATACTCATTCCTACTTATGACGAAACGATTGAGAATTTGAGAAAGTCAGATGTAGTGGATACGATGATAAATACTATGCCGGCAAAAATTCTAACCCTATCGGGAAGAGTTGAAAATATGAATGTTTTTTATACTGTTGCTTTTGTAGAAGGCAAAGACAACTATTATCAAATAATGACTTGGACATTGGCCAACCGAAAAAGCAGATATTCAGACGCGATGAAACGCTTGGTATGTTCGCTCAAAGAATTGTAAGGTGCTAAGAAACTTCTTACCTTACACATAGTTTATTACAAACGCTGAATACATCCCACCGTACTAACGATTCAGTCCACAACTCGTTTTCAAAATATGCTGAATCGTATTCTTCTTTTTGTTTTTCTTTTTCCACTTTCGGCTGCTGCACAAAGCGGCGTACCGTTTAGCTGGGAAATAATGGCCGGAAGCTCCTTCACGTTCCTCCGTGCCGATGATTCCTATCTTGAACCAGCCCAGCAGTTGAATGCCGTGAGTGAAGTACGAATGAGCAACACAAAGTTTCAGCCGGGTTTACATGCCGGTGTGCAGTTTTATAAAGATGATACAAGGCTTTCGGCTGTGTTAAGCTTGTTTCTTTCGCAGCAGCGGCAGCAAATTGACTATTACAGGCGTTCGTTTACAGGCGGCAATACGGTTGAGCTTTCGGCTCCCGCAGCGCAGTGGAATACCTTTTGGGGCAATGTATCGCTGCGTTTGCGGTATACGCTTGGCAAGCAGCAACGCTTTTGCCTTACGGGCGGACTTTCTGCCTCACACTTTATCCTCAATCAAAACCTAGATACGTTTACGCAGGTTACTTCAACAACGGTTTTCAACCCGCAAACCGGCCAAAATCAAACCACGCAAAGCACACGAAACGTTGAGTTTGCCATTCCGCTACAGCGCATCAACTTCGGCCTGAGCGGCGGTGTCGAAATTCAGGTGCTGAACCCCGAAGTATTTCCGCTGAAATTAGGGGTGCTCTACATGCACGGTTTCAGCAATGTGGCAGGAGCTTATTACCTCAAACAACAAGCGTTGCATTTGTCAGTACTTATTGGGTTGAACTAAAGCAAAATAGTTTTAGAACGCGTTTTCAGAGCGAGAAAGAGAGCGAGAGCGACGAAAATACGCTCTCGCTCTCTTTCTCGCTCTGTTTTTAGTTACTTTTGCAGCCGTTTTCATTCTAAGCCAATCATGATCACAGTTTCAAACCTGACGCTCCAATACGGTAAACGAGTTTTGTTCGATGAAGTCGAATTGAAATTCACGCCCGGCAATTGCTACGGCGTAATCGGAGCCAACGGTGCCGGTAAATCTACTTTTCTTAAAATCCTTTCCGGCGAAATTGAGCCTAATAAAGGCAGCGTAAGCATCACTCCGGGGCTTCGTATGTCGGTGCTCAAACAAAACCACTTTGAGTTTGATGAATATCCGGTGCTGCAGGCCGTGATGAAGGGCAACGACAAACTCTGGAAAGTAATGCAGGAAAAAGATGCGATTTATGCGAAGGCTGATTTTACCGAAGCCGACGGAAACCGCGCTGCTGAACTGGAAGCCGAATTTGCCGAAATGAACGGCTGGAATGCCGAAAGCGAAGCCTCTGACCTGCTCAGTAAACTTGGTGTACGCGAAGATCTCCACAGCCGACTGATGAACGAACTCAGCGGTAAAGAAAAGGTTCGCGTACTGCTTGCTCAAGCCCTGTTCGGTAATCCCGATATTCTGCTGCTTGATGAGCCTACAAACGACCTTGATGTTGAAACCGTAAGCTGGCTCGAAGATTTTCTGGCCGATTATCCGAACATCGTCATCGTAGTTTCGCACGACCGTCACTTTCTCGATGCCGTGTGTACGCACGTTTGTGATATTGACTTCCGCAAAATTTCGCTTTACTCGGGCAACTACACATTCTGGTATCAAGCCTCGCAGCTGGCGGCTCGTCAGCGCTCTGATCAGAATAAGAAGGTTGAAGATAAACGCAAAGAACTTCAGGACTTCATCATGCGTTTCAGTGCCAACGCTTCAAAATCGCGTCAGGCCACAAGCCGTAAAAAGCTGCTTGATAAACTGAACATTGATGAAATGCCGGCCAGTAACCGCAAATATCCCGGCATTATTTTTCAGATGGTTCGCGAACCCGGCGACCAAATCCTGAACATCGAAAATCTTACGAAAACAGTTGAAGGTCAGCTGCTCTTCAAAAACATCAGCATACGCCTGAAAAAAGGCGATAAAATTGGTGTGCTCTCACGCGATCATCTCGCCATCACCAAATTTTTCGACTGTATTGTTGGCGAAGAAACACCCGACAAAGGCAGCGTAGAATGGGGACAAACCATTCAGAATGCCTATTTGCCCAACGATAACAGCACATATTTCAGCGGAACCGATAATCTGGTTGACTGGCTGCGTCAGTATTCGAAAGACAAAGACGAAACATTTATCCGCGGCTTCCTCGGCAAAATGCTTTTCTCCGGCGAAGAAACACTCAAGCAGGTGAACGTACTTTCGGGAGGCGAAAAAGTACGCTGTATGCTTTCGCGCATGATGCTGTTTCAGGCAAATGCACTCATCCTCGACGAGCCCACCAACCACCTCGATCTTGAATCCATCACCGCATTTAACAACTCTTTGAAAGACTACAAAGGCATTGTACTCTTCACCTCGCATGACCATGAATTCATGCAAACTGTTGCCAACCGTATTATTGAAATTACTCCGAAAGGCTTGATTGATAAAATGGTGACGTACGATGAATACATCAGCGATCCGGAAGTGAAGGCACTGCGTGCTTCGATGTATTAAGGCTTTGTCAGCCTTCGACTCCGCTCAGTCTGACAAAGCCATACTAGTCTTTTGCCTGCTTTTGACTCCGCTCAGTCTGACAAAGCCATACTAGTCTTTTGCCTGCTTTTGACTCCGCTCAGTCTGACAAAGCCATACTAGATTGCTTCGGGCTGACAAAGCCATACTAGATTGCAAAAAAAGCCCGAAGCAGAATGCCAAGAAATGCTTTGCAGGATGTTTTTGAGATTAAAATCCAAAAACAAAAAGCAACTCACGTTTTGCGGATCACCGATCTTAGAAATCCGTTCCTCTGCCAAGCGGTTAGTGTCTATACCAACACAAGGAGTTCGTCAATCGGTGAGGCGCAAAACTGTTTAATGAGAAGAAATAACGAGTTTTCACCTGCGGCTCTTTTATAATGAGCATGACTCAAAACACTCCAATTCCCGGGCAAGCTAGAATGTAAAGAAATGCCCGAAGCACAATGCCAAGAAATGTTTTCCCCAAAAAACAATCAGCATAAAAAAAGCGAATCGACATTTCGATTCGCTTTTTATTTATCTGATTATTCAAGAAGACTCTCGCCTTACCAAAACATAAATACTCTTGTCATTCCAAAACAAAAATGCTCTTGTCATTTCGAGCGGAGCCGAGAAAAGACAAGTACTACTCCCCAATCACAACCCGCTGCGTAATCACAAAATCTTCGCTATCAATTTTAATGATGTACAAACCTGATGCCTGCTCACCAAGATCAAGCTGAAGCTGTGAATTAACGAATGTGCTGCGCTGATACTGAATCAGACGACCTGTTGCATCATAAACAGCAACATTTACAGGCCCTGTAACAGCATTGCTGAGCGCAACTGTGAATTGTCCGTTTGCCGAAGGATTCGGATAAACATCAGCAGCCATAGCTACCTGTTCTGTTTCCTGAATGGTGTTTACAATACCTACGGTGAAACTGTAGTCGATAATAGAACCGAAATCGGCAGGGAACGATTTGACGATTCCGCCGTTTGATACTCTGCGCAAACGCGAGAAACCTGTGCCTGCCGAACTGTTGGCCCAGAACGAAAGTCCGTCGCCGCCAAAGGCATCCATATCGCGAATGATGAGACGATAGCAGCCGGGCTGCAGGTTAAATGTGTCTTTGTAAGTAGTGCTGTTGCTCATGGTGCCGAGTGCGCGGCTGAAAATAATGTTGCCGCTGCCATCCATAAGCTGATAACTGTTTTCCTGATTCGATTCCAGATTGGTGCGGAGTTCGAGGTAAACAGCGGTTTCCCAAATACCGGGTACTGATGCTGAAGCTGATGTTGCCGTATCATCGAAGTTGTATTGATCGGCTCCTCCGTTTACAGAAACAACCCACGCTTTAAACGTGCTGCCGCCATAAGGTGGAATTGCAAGTCCGCCAAGATCAACAGTATCAACAGCACCTGTGGCAAGGCTTCCTGTCCAATTGTACGAAAGTACCGGGCCGCCCACGTAACCGTAATTTACTGTCGCTGTGGTCATGGTATTGCCACCATTGTTGCGCAAAATAATTACCGGCGAAGAACAAATCGGATTCATACGGCCAAACTCATACTTCGTGCTCGGACGCATAATTTCATCGATGCCTGCATCATTTGCGTTTGATGCTGCACCATATTCGAAAAGATAGCTGGTAATTACTTCGTTGGCCTGTCCGTTGCCCGAATACGGCTCCATATCCACATTAATGGTATGTGTTGAGCCGGGAGTTACAGCAAACTGCCAGAAGTTGGGATTTACCATTGCGCCCGGACACCAGTTGCCGCGGTCATACACCCACGTACCGCCCTGCGGGAAAAGCGCATTGTGCCCGCATTTGCGCCAGCGCTGATAACGCTCAACGTTGATGCCGTCGATAAAAAGATCACGGTATTTATCGCAAAACTCCGAGCAGTATTGTGCGTCGGCACCGTGGCCGGTGTGGTTCATACGAATTTTAGCAAGCTGTGTATTTGCACCCATTGTAACTGTATCGGGTGTAAGTACATTCTCAATTGACGGATTACCGCCATACGTGCCGCCATTGGCCAGCAATACGGTATAACCAAGCGGAGGATAAACCGGTGTGCCTTCAATAAGACGGAAATCGAGCGTAACTAACCAGCCGCGGCCTACATTGGTTTCGTAGCCGGTATGCTGATAACCGATTTCAACTGAATCGTGAAGCAGCATGGCAAAATCTGTAATGTCTAACTCCCATCCAAAACGCCAGGTTCCGGTAAACGTATTGCCGTAAGGTGTAATGAAACGAACAAGTTCCAGATCAACCGAAGGCTGATTAACACCGCCTTTACGGCGCATCATTACGCGGTCGATATAATCCCACTCGCCGCAGTTTTGGTTGGTGGGGCATTTCATTTCGAGCGATACCAATACTTTGCGGTAGTTGGTTGCTTGCGAAGGAAATACCGCCCAAACCGGATATTCATTGGAACCTGTGTTCGGATTGGTAACCACCAAAGCCTGATTGTGCGTGGTTACATGAACAGTGTCGCCGGGAGAAGCGAATGCAGTGATGCCTGTAAATAATGCTGTAATAGCAGCGAGTAATTTTTGTTTCATGATTGCTGATGTGTTGAGCGTTGTAAATATAACGAAATCCTAAATCGAATTAAATCTAATATTTATTAATGTTTTTAGATGTTCGTGATTTTATCTTTCTTCTTTATCTTTAATGTTTTCCAAAACTGATATGCGCCTATTCCTTTTCCTGTTTCTCCTCGCCGGCTTCAATGCTGCTGCACAGCATCCGCACTCTTGCCAGCAACTTCGTCAGGCTGCACATATGCCTTCGGTAATGTCATCATCGGCATCAAACGAACGCAGCGATACGCTCGATATTCTCAACTACACCATTCGCCTGAGCATTACTGATTTTACCAATCAGCAAATCAGCGGCAATACATCTGTGCGGTTTACGCCGCTCATGAATAATGTAACCGTGCTTCCGCTCGATTTGCTGGAGCTTACTGTTGATTCGGTTACTCACACATCTGGCGCACTCGGCTATACTTACAACGATACGCTGCTGCGCATCACCCTTCCGGCAACAATGAATCCGGGTGATACTTCCGAAATTACGGTTTGGTATCACGGTCAGCCGGAAATGGATGCATCAGGCTGGGGCGGATTTTATTTCCAGAGCGGCTATGCGTTCAACCTCGGTGTTGGTTTCGATGCCGATCCGCATAACTACGGCCGCGTGTGGCATCCCTGTTTCGACAACTTTGTAGAACGCGCAACTTACCGTTTTGAAATCACCACCAACAGCGGCCGCCTTGCTTACTGCAACGGAATTTTAGTTGGCGATACTACAGATGTAGCCGGTTTCCGCACCCGCACCTGGGCAATGAACCAAACCATTCCAACCTATCTTGCATCTGTTGCCGTTGCTGCTTACACGCAAGTTAATTGGCTGCATGCCGGTGTAAACGGCACTATTCCGATTCGCCTTGTTGCACTTCCGGCTGATACCACACCGATGAAAAATTCGTTTGTGAATTTGCCCGGATGTATTGATGCGTTTGAAAATTTTTATTCGCCGCATCCGTTCAGCCATATTGGTTATTGCCTCGTGCCGTTCAGCAGCGGAGCTATGGAACATGCTACAAACATTGCCTATCCGCGTGCAGCCGCCAACGGATCTCTTACCTACGAAGCAGTGCTCATGGCGCACGAATTTGCACACCACTGGTGGGGCGATTTAGCCACCTGCCGCACTGCCGAAGACATGTGGCTCAACGAAGGCTGGGCTACCTACTCCGGCTACCTCTTCCGTAATTGGGTGTATGGTTATGCCGATTATCAGCAAGGCATTCGCGAAAACCACGACGACATCATCCACTACGTTCACCTCCGCGAAGGCGGCTACCGCGCTGTTTCAGGCGTTCCGCATGCTTACACGTATGGCGATCATGTGTATCAGAAAGGTTCGGATGTGGCTCATTCACTTCGCGGCTATATGGGCGATTCGCTGTTTAAAGTGGGTTTGAATTATCATCTCAATCAAAGCCAGTTTAAAGATGTAAGCAGCGAAGATTTCCGCGATAACCTTATTGCCGCAACAGGTCTTACCTACCTCACCGATTTTTTCAACGATTGGGTATTCAATCCCGGCTTCCCG
Source organism: Bacteroidota bacterium (assembly GCA_046335555.1). Classification (GTDB taxonomy): domain Bacteria; phylum Bacteroidota; class Bacteroidia; order Palsa-965; family Palsa-965. The sequence continues at coordinate 44,202 of JBKDHA010000095.1, read as the reverse complement.
CATTTTTCTATTGATTCGGTAACGTATGTTGGTGTTGGCCCGAACACGAATGCAACTGTGCATGTCAAACAAAAGCTCCGCGGCGCGCCCAACTACTACACCAATGTTCCGCTTGAAATTACCTTCTTCGGAGCCGCTGGTGAAGTAAATACTCAACGCATGTTTGTGAGCGGAGCAACTTCGGTGCAAACGTTTACGCTTTCGTTTCAGCCGGTGTATGCTGCTGTAGATTTCAACAATAAGCTGAGTGATGCAGTAAGCGACGAAAGCCGCAACATCAGCACCACCGGAGCCAGTAACTTTGCACTCGGCCGCATCAACCTTACCGTAACTGCCGCGCCCGATACGGCTTTTGTACACATCACGCACAACTGGGCTGCACCTGATCCGATGCAGAACAACCCGAACAACTACCGCCTCGGACAAGGCCGCTATTTCAGCGTTGGCGGCATCTGGCCAGCCGGTTTCAGCACCGATGCACGTATGTACTACGATGGCCGCACTTCATCGCTCAGCGGCCCTGCAGGCTGGTTTGATAATGATCTCATGCCCGTAAACGGCGACAGTGTAATTTTGCTCTACCGCCGCAGCGCTGCCGACGAATGGCAGGAATTTCCGCGCTACACCAAAACGCGCATCGGCTCTTCAGCCACTTCAAAGTATGGTTACTTTTCAATTGATTCGTTAGTGCCTGGTGAGTATTGTTATGCCAACGGCGTTTCAACCGTGCTTATTGGTATCGACGAAGAAACCGCAGAACCATTTGCCGCACACCTCGGCATTTATCCGAATCCTGCACAGCAGCAAGCCACACTTACTTGGCCGGAAACAACCAACAATGCATTACTGATTGTTACTGATGGCTTAGGCCGCACGGTGTTTCAGCAGAATGTGAGTGGCAATCAGTTTGTGCTTAATACTTCTGTGTGGAGTGAAGGGTTTTATGAGGTTCAGGTGCGCAGTAATGGGAAGTTGGTGGCTCGGAATCGGTTGGTTGTGGAGTGATGAATGCATGGTGGGTTCGACAGGCTCACCCACCCTTGAGAAGCTCACCACCCTTAATGTCACACAAATATGCACTGGGTGCCTGAGCTTGTCGAAGGCACACACCCTTAATGTCACACAAAAATGCACTGGGTGCCTGAGCTTGTCGAAGGCACCCCAAACTAGACAGGCTTTCTCTGTCAAGGCAAATAATTAAGCTTATTGGTGAAAGCCTAAAATCATTTTCTTAATAATCACCCCAACAAACAATGATCGTTGATTCCTTTTTTAACAGTAAAAAATTCAGACGCAAGCGGAATTATTATTTGGTTAATAGCATTTTGAATCTGTTTGCCTCGACTTTTGTCATCTGGTATTTTTTTCTCAGACATACACTTGACAATGATTTTTCATTCTATCTGAAAGTGTTACTACCAATAACTATTGTACTCTTAATTATTCAATTATATAGAACTAATGTGTTCAAGCATAATCTTAGAATAAAAAACCAAATCGATGAAATTGAATTAAACGATCAGGAAATAATCATCACCAACTACGCAGAAGAAAAAATTATTATCCGTAAAGATTCATGTATGCTTATTCCTGTTAATGATCAGGTATGGCAGTTATTCGGTCGGCATCATTCAAGTCTATTACTCACACTTGAAAATGGTTCTTGCTTTTATATTTATGCCGAACTGTTTAATACGCAACAAGTTGAAGATTGGAAATCTGATGATGAGAACAAACGGTATTATACGGTTTAATAAAAAACCAGTCTGAGCATTATGCTTAGACTGGCTTTGTAGTTTTTAAGTTAGTTCATCAAAGGCATCGTCGCGATGCATCGCGACGCGACAAGAGAATTGTTTATCAAAGACCATTTCTGTTCAAATCAACTTCACTCCGTGAAGTTTACAGAGCCAACTCAAATGCCCTGTATGCACCCCTTCATGCATAATATGATGCCGCACTGAAGCTCGGATATCGCCTTCTCCTGCCCATGTAAAGCCAGTTGGATTGGGCTGCGAAAGCAGTTCAGGATCGAGTGAAGCGAGATGCGCGAGTGCAAGCTCGTGTACTTTTGCAAAACCAGCCTGCACTTCTTCCCACGAAGGGCCATTGGTTTCGCCTTCCTCAGGCGGCTTGCCGAGGCCGAAGAGTTTTAGCCACGGTAATTCAGGATTGGGGCCGCCTGTTGCGCGCAACACTAAATTATTTTCGGCCCAGGCGATGTGCGCTGTAAGCCAGTAAACAGTATTCAGGCGATCATTGCCAACAGTAAAAATGCGCTTCGGGTCGAAACCTTCGTGTGCATTCAGTTTTTTCAGCATTCCGGCCGACATGCCGCGGATGTGTTTCATGCCGCGTAGCAGCGCCTGTAGTTCGTTTTCAGCCATAAGTGCTGTTAGTTTTGATTGAGCTTTTTAACCATTGTCAAAATTGTAGCAATCGCTACGGTTTCGCCGGTTTCATCATATACATCAACTACCCATTTTACAATGCCTTTGGCAATGTCTTCGGGGTTGCGTTTTTCCTGATCTACTTTTTCTTTCACCGTAAGTTTTACGCCAATGGTTGAGCCGGGATAAACGGGCTTTGTAAACCGGCATTCATCCAAACCATAGTTGAGCAACACGGGGCCTTTTTTGGCATCCACAAACAAACCGGCCGCAGCCGAAAGTATAAAATAACCATGTGCCACGCGGCCTTCAAACACAGTGCCTTCAAGCGAAGTGGCATCGGTGTGGGCGTAGAAATGATCCCAGCTTACGTTTGAGAAGTTGACAATATCGGCCTCGGTTACGGTGCGTTTTGCAGTCACCAAGGTTTCGCCGATTTCCAATTCCTCGAAATGTTTGCGGAACGGATGCACTCGGTCTTCTTTCTGCGCAGCTTTGGGCAGATACTGATTGACAATGCGCGAAAGCGTTGTAGGTGAGCCCTGCACTGCAGTGCGCTGCATATAGTGATACACGCCGCGGATGCCGCCCATTTCTTCGCCGCCACCGGCGCGTCCGGGACCGCCGTGTACAAGATGGCCAAGTGGCGAACCATGTCCGGTGCTTTCGCCGGCGCATTCGCGGTTAATCACCAACATGCGGCCGTGCATACAGGCTGCGCCGAGCACTACTTCGGCTGCAAAATCATCGTCGTCTGTAAATACGGAACCTACCAAACTGCCGCGGCCCATTTTGGCCAGCTCTATGGCTTCGTCGGTGGTTTTGTAAGGCATTACTGTGGTTACAGGGCCAAACGCTTCTACGGAGTGCGGCGCGTCTGATTTAAACGGCTCGGCGCACCAAAGCAGCGTGGCGGGGAAAAATGCGCCTTTGAGTTTGTCGGCGCCTTTTACTTCGAGGCTGTCGTAGTTGCCGTACACCAATTCGCAGGCGGTCATAAGTTGCTGCACTTTGTCTTTTACATCAGCTACCTGATCGCGACTGGCCAGCGGGCCCATGCGCACGCCTTCAGTATTCGGATCGCCGGTAATGTTTGTAGCGAAACGATCTTTAACGGCATTCATAACGGCCTCAGCTAAGTTTTCGGGCACAATAACACGGCGAATAGCGGTGCATTTTTGTCCGGCTTTCACCGTAACCTCGCGTACTACTTCTTTCACAAACAGCTTAAACTCTTCGGTATCGGGCGTTGCGTCGGGACCGAGGATGCAGCAGTTCAGCGAATCGGCTTCCATGTTAAAGCGCACGCTGTTGTTGATAATCGAGGGCATCGACTTGAGTTTGCGCCCGGTTGATGCTGATCCGGTGAACGTAACAACATCCTGCTCGCTCACATGCTCCAGCAAATCGCCGGTTGAGCCGGCCAAAAACTGAAAAGCACCGGGAGGCAGCAAGTTGGAGGCTATAATTTCTTTCGCCATCATTTCGGCCAAAAACGATGTTGAAGTAGCGGGTTTCACAATGCAGGGCATTCCGGCCAGCAGGTTCACTGCAATTTTCTCCAACATGCCCCAGCAGGGGAAATTAAACGCATTGATATGTATAGCAACGCCTTGAAGTGGTGTATAAATGTGCTGTGCAATAAAAGTTCCGCCTTTAGAGAGCAGCTCGGGTTTTCCGTCAACCGCAAAGCGCTCGTTGGGCAGTTCGCGGCGGCCTTTTGAGGCAAACACAAACATAGTTCCTATGCCGCCGTCGATATCAATCCACGAATCGCCTTTGGTAGCGCCGGTGGCCGATGAAAGGGCGTAAAACACAGCTTTCTTTTCGTTCAGGTGCTGTGCAAGTGCTTTCAGCATCCGGGCGCGTTCATGAAACGTCATTTTCCGCAACGCAGGGCCACCAACAGTGCGTCCATACTGCAGCATGCCTTTAAAATCAATGCCGGCAGTAGAAGCTGTAGCAATTACATCGCCGGTTACAGCATTAAACAACTCGGCACCATTGCCCGAGCCTTCGATCCATTGGCCTTGAGTATAGCTTTGAAGTTTCATGGTGTAAAGTTAGCAGAAGTTTTTCTCTGCGGTGTCTTCGACAGGCTCAGGCACCTGGGGGCGGAATACCACGGTGCCTGAGCTTGTCGAAGGCACCGCTTTAAAAAAATCATTTATTCTGCCTTGCAAACCCGCATTCTTGTTATTTTTGAGGCAAACAAAACACAATGCGCAACGGACCTTGTCGCTGAGACAAGGTTTTTCATTCTCACGACTATGGAAACCAACGAGGGCCAAAACACACTTCCGGAAAACGAATCAGTAACCCCGGCAACACCTGTATCTGCAACACCTGCAGAAACACAGCAGCCGGAAACAACCCCGGAAACTGTTGCCGAAACCGGCGACGAGCAGCACGACGAACCGCATGATGAATTGCATGCACCTGAAGATCTTTCGGGATTGTCGAAAACACAACTGCTGCACAAACTGGCCGAAGTAACTGCCGGCGACGATACCGAATCGATTCGCGGTATTGTAAAGCAACTCAAAGACACCTTCCGCGAAATTGTGCGTGAAGAAATGGAAGCACGCCGCCGTGCCTGGGAAGCCACACGCGAAGGCGAAAACGATACATTTGAACCTGCACCGGATCACGAAGCAGAACGCTTTGAGGAACTGATCCGCAACTATAACCGCAACCGCGCCGAACAGCGCCGCAAGAAAGATCTCGATCAAGTACGCAACCTGCAGCAAAAGCTTCTGCTTATTGAAGAGCTGAAAACACTTGCAGAGTCGAGCGACAGCATGCAGAAAGCATTTGAAAAAGTGCAGGACATTCAGAACCGCTGGCGCACCATTGGCCCTGTTCCGCAAGCACAGGCGCAGGAGCTTTGGCAAAACTGGCAGCATCACCAAAATCGCTTCTTCGACGTAGTAAAAATCAGCCGCGAACTTCGTGAGCTGGATATGAAAAAGAATCAGGAGCTAAAAGAAGAACTCATTACTAAAGCAGCCGAACTCAAAGACGAAGCTTCTGTTCGCCGCGCCATTGACCGTTTGCATCAGTTGCATGAAAACTGGCGCGAGATTGGTCCTGCTCCGAAAGAAGTAAATGATGCACTTTGGGAACGTTTCAAAGCTGCATCAGATGCCGTTCACAGCCGTCGCGAAGCAATGATGCTTGATGTGCGCAAAGAACAGGATGCAAACCTCAAACTCAAACTTGAGCTTTGCGATAAAATGGATGCCGAAGCAGCCAAAGACTATGATTCGCACAAAGCCTGGCAAGATGCCAATGCCGTTGTAGAAGGTCTTTTTGCCGAATGGCGCAAAATAGGCTTTGTACCCAAAGCCGACGAAGACCGCACCTGGAAGCATTTCCGCGAAGCACGTCAGTTGTTTTTCCGCAACCGCGAGAGTTTCTACATGAAACAGCGCGAAGCGTTTAAAGGCAGCCTGAACGAAAAAATACGCCTCTGCGAAGAAGCTGAAAAACTGAGCACCAGCACCGACTGGAAAGGCACAGCCAATGCATACAAGCGCTTGCTCGACGACTGGAAAAAGGTTGGCCCTATTCCGCGCAAGCAAGCCGATAAGCTCTGGGCACGTTTCAAAGCCGCATCTGATGCATTCTTCAATGCGCGCAATAATCAGTTTGCCGCAGCTGATGCCGAACTCAAAGCAAACGTAGCTACCCGCGAAGCAATCATTCAGGAAGCAGCAGCTACAGAGCTTCCCGATGATATGGCAGAAGCCCGCAAGATGCTCACCGATTTGCAAAACCGCTGGCAGCAGCTACCCGGCGTTCCCCGCGACGACCGCAACCGCCTCGACAGCAGCTGGAAAGATGCTATCGACGCACTTTACAACAAGCTCCGCGAAAAATCGGGTGGCGATGATACCTCGCTGCAGCGCATGCGTTACGAGCAACTCCAGCAAACCGACAAAGGCCGCGATCAGCTCTACCGCGAACGCGTAGCCATTCAGGAAAAAATAAAACGCACCGAACACGAAATCAACACCCTCGAAACCAACCTCGGCTTCTTCGGAAAATCAAAAGGCGCAGCCAGCCTCGTTGCCGATTACCAGAAGAAAGTGGACGCGGCAAAAGAGGAAGTAAAACGCCTGAAAGCACAGCTGAAACAAATCCCCCGCGACTAGCGCGCTTGCGCGCGAATGTTGAATGCTGAATGAAGAGTGTTGAATGAAAAGTGTAAAGTGGAGGGTGTAAAGTGTAAAATAAATTCTCTTTTCGCTGCGCGAAAATTTGATCTGTACTGTTAACGATAAAGGCGAGGAAAATTCCTCGCCTTTGTTATTTATCTGCGCCGGGGTTGCAACCCGGTGTAAATTTGATTCAAGTCTCCGACTTGATCATTCAATGCGAAGCATTGATAAAAGAAGTCTTTGAGGTAGAAGGTGCCATTCATCATTCAACATTCATCATTCAACATTCAACATTCAACATTCATCATTTCGTCATTTTCTGTCCATAAACTTTTCAAGCTGTTGCATTGCTCCTGCTGAAACTTTACGGCGCAGAAAACCGAAACGTCCAAACAGCAATCCGGTTGTGCCTAATGCCATGCGGCTCCACTTCGGAAAATCAAAAACATCAGTATGTCGGTAAATTAAGCCATCACGAAATTGCAATGTGGCGGTGATGTGATTTTCTACTTTTCGTCCTGTTTTTGAAAACGAATATGTTGCTATCCATTTCACCACTACCCGTTCGGCATCGCTGCTCAGTACTTCGTAAGTCAGGGTCATGTCTTTTCCACGGCTGATCAGCATTTCCCACATTGCGCACACTTGTTTGTAATTGAGGTGCTCAAAAACAGGATCGCTGAACACTACTTCAGGATGATAGCATTGCGCCATTCCGGCTGCATCGCGGTTGCTGAATGCGGTGTAAAAACGTTTGGCTGTTTCGGCTGACATGGCTGCTTTTTTTAGGCGTTGCGGTAAACTTTCGTGAAAAGAAAACGGCAAGTTTTTTAAACCTGCCGTGTTCATTTTAGTTGTGTGCAATAACTATTCGTTGAGTTTGCACTGTTTCAGTTTGCAAATTTCGCAACCGGAAAAAATAAACACCCGAGGGCAATTCAGATACACTCAAACTACTGTTGCTGATCTGCGTTTGCAGTACTGCGCGACCGGTTATATCATAAGCTTCAACAGCATAAGTGGCGCTGCTTTCATAATTTCTGAGTTGCAGAACATCGTTTGCCGGGTTCGGATAAAACAATTGTGCTTCCGATTGTTCCGGCGATTCATCAACTCCCGAAAGATCATCAGTTGTGCCAAAAAGCGGGCGCATCATCAGCGAACCTTCAAAGATTGAGGTGTTCCAGCTTCCGGTGTTGTTGTAATAAACTTTGTTGGAATTGTTGTTGTTGAAATCAAAGCCAATGTACAGGCGGTCAATTGCAGGTTGCTGCCAGCCTATGTAAAATGTACCCGACAATACTACAATGCCGCTGTCTATGGTATATGTTACAAAGCGGTTTAGTGTTTCTGGCGAATATTCGGGCGAGAGATTATCTTGCTGATAAATGATAGTGCCGGGCTCATTAAAAGAGCTTTGACTCCAGATCGTCAGTTTAAATTCACGCAAGGCCAAATCATCAATATCCTGAACCGGCAGAAAATACATTTGCACGGCTTTGAGTGTATCAGTTACTCCGGCAGGCAATGTAAACTGATAAGCCAGCAATGAGTTCACTCCGAATAAGCCATATCCAACTTCAGCAGTGCCGTCGTCGTAAGCATAGTAGTTATTAAACCGCTGCACAGCCCGCACCGAATCTTTTCCTTGTGCTCCGGCATTGAATTCGTAATCAATTGTAAAAAGATCGGGACCTGTCATTGCCGGAAATCCGCTTACTGCAGTCATCGTCGGATTCCAGATATTCGGGCCGGTTGGATCATCATAGTAACCATCAATAATGTATGGTGTACAAAACGAACCGCCGCTGTTGTTGTCGGAAAACAGCAAGGTGTTGCTGCTGTTGCGCACTTCGTAGCCTGACGAGGTAAACGAAGTTGACTGCGATCCGTTATTCCGCACAAACATGCGCTGATTGGTTTTCAGCGGCAGCGGACTCTGGTTATAATGCCACCAAGGCATAGAAGTATAGGAAGTAAGCAATGAATTGGGCGAATATGCATAACGGATGCCGCCGGTTAGTGTATCGTTGATGTTAGACAGCTCTTTGATACGCACCTGATCTATATGCCAGTGATCGTTGCTGCCGCAGGTGGCTGCGTAGTTGCGGAAACGGAAGCGGAAACCATTAGCAAAGTATTGCGGATCATCGAGCTTTACTAAAGCAACATGAAAATTAGTATCGCTGAATGAAGGCGTATATCCGTTTTTAAACCAGACGGTTTTCCAATCATTTCCGATAGCCGGATAGTTAAACTGAAGCATAAACGAGTCCTGCACATTGGGCGCATAACCTCTGCCTTTGGCCTGCCAGTAAAAACGAATGTAAACCGAATCGGCAACTGTTTTCGATTGCAAATCAAAATAGCGCGAGGTCAGATAATCGGCCGGCGATGATGATGATACTGCCGAAAGCGGTGCATAAGGCTGACCATCAAAATTCAATCCGTCGAATGTGCACACACCAAGATCAATCGGAGCAATAGCCCAGGTGCGGTTGATAAACACGCCAGAATAATTGCCGGTATTGGGCTGCACGGCATCCAAGTTCCAGAGGATTGTATCAGGCCGGTGCGAGTCGTAGCTGAAATCATCGGTAATGCCGGAGCCGTTTGCGGGCAGTGTAATCGTATCACCGGGAGCCACTGCACTTCGCTGCATACTGTACGCACGGGCTGCTTCGGCCTGCACCGGGTTGGAACGCAGCGGAACTAAGTATTCGCCATTAGTTTGTGCCGCGGCAGTTAGTGTAATGCCAAACAAAAATGCTGCTGTAATTTGGATCTTCATTTATTCAGGATCTTTTTCTTCTCCCGGATCAGCAGCTTTGGTTGCCGAAACGCGGAGATCGATTATAGTGCCCGGCACAATCTGGCGGTCGCCATCGGGTGCCGGTGTCTGTTCATAAATATACGCATTCAGCGTGTCTTTCACGCCGTCGTCGGCAATCACCATCCACTCTAAGTTCATATCCATGAGCTTGCCTCGTGCAGCACGGAACGTGAGTCCAACCAAATTCGGAATTTTCATTCCAGAGCTTTGCTCCTCTCCTTTTCCGATAAACAGTTCAATTTCCGAACCTTTTTCAATTGGCGAATTTGTTTCGATGCGTTTGCCTTTGTAGCGTTGCTCAACTACACAGCCATTGCAGGAATTGTTCACCATCTTGTATTTCATCTTCAGCCCGTAGCTTTCGCAAACGTACTGCGCCTGACGAAGCGAAAGATTCTCCAACTGCGGCATTCCGATTTTGGGCGGAACGGTTGCTGTAACGTAAAGATAAATTTTACGCCCTTCTTTTACCTGACTTCCCGGCTCAGGATCCTGACGAATAACGGTTCCTTTCGGTTTCTTCGGATCCCAGAGCGAATCAACAATTTCAAACGTAACAGGCTTGTCCTCGATAAATGCGGCCAACGAAGCTGTTTTCTGATTCACAAAATTGGGAACATCTACAGTTTCGCCGTTACGGGTGTACATTCCCAGCCATCCGAAAATAATCCAGAGCAGCAGGAAAATACCAACTACAGCAATTCCCAGACTTATCAGGAAGCCGCGACTTTTGAAGAACGAGAGCATTTTTTTGAGCATACCTCAATTAGATGTAGTCAACTGACGGCGTTTTCTTTCGAATGAAAAATCGAGAATGCGGTCAATAAATTCATACGGTTTGTAGCGGTTCAGTGCTGCCTGATGGAAAATACAGGTGGCGGGTGTCATTCCGGGCAGCGAGTTCACTTCTACAAAAACTGTTTCAATATGCTCAGGCGAAAACACACGCACAAATGCATCAATGCGGGTGTAGCCCTGTATATTGAGCAGACGTGCAGCACCGCCAAGGGTTGCCTTTACCTGTTCAGAAATACGGTTGCGGTTTTCGGCATTTGCGGAATATCTTGCGGGAGTAATATTTTGTCCCTGCCCGGCCAGAAATTTTTCTTCGAGCGAAAGTACTTCTCCTTCCGAAAGCGCTTCCGATGCCTCAAACACTTCATATTCAAGCGTTCCGTTGGCTCCGAAACGGGTAAGCATTCCGCCGGTAATTTCCAGAAAATGCTTTGCATCGCGCTTGCTGATGAGTTCTTCGACCAGAATTACATTCTTTTGCGGGAACTCTTCTTTGGGCTTAATTTTCAGCAATGCAGCAGCTTCGGCATCCAGTTCTTCGGTTTTGCGGAAGATAAGTTTTACAAAAGCATCTAATTCGGCTTCCGTTTTTATACGGCGCACTGCCGAACTGCAGCCATCATCAACCGGTTTGGCAATAAACGGCCAACCTATTTTGGTGTTGATGGTGTTGAGTACTTCGGCACGATTGGTTAGCCAGTTTTCTTCGGTTACCAATAAATGCTCGGCAACCAGATAGCCACCTTCGCGCAAAATTTCGTTGGTGCGGTATTTATCAATGGTAATTTCGGAACTGGCTTTGTCTGAGCCGTTGTAGGGCAAACCCAATGCATCCAGCTTTTCCTGAACAGCACCATCTTCGCCCGGACGGCCATGCAAAGCAATAAATACCGCTTCGCAAATTTCGGGCAGCTCGTTGTAGCTAATCCGGCGCGGTGCGGCAAGTGCATCGGGTGTTGAGTAGGTATGTGTTATTGATGTGCAGGTATCAATAATACGCTGAACGACCGGATGCACTTTCCAGTTGTTTATTTTTTCGCGGATATCATCGGCATTGTCTTTCAGCAACACGTTTACCGGAATCACATACAGTTCGTGTTCGCTGCTGCTGCCGGTTAAGAACACCGGAACGGGCGAATAACGGGTTGATGAAGCTAATTTTTCGTAAATATTCCGTCCGCTTTCTACCGAAATGTGGCGTTCAGACGAGTATCCGCCAAGCACAACGGCCACACGGGTTTTCTGTGTGCCTTGTGTGCGGGCATGGTGCATGGTTGCATCTAATTTTTCGAGCAAACCATCAAACCGCTGTCCGTTTTTATCGCCCAAAATGCGGCGGCGCAACGAGGTGCGGATGATGTACGTCAAAAACTGCGAAGGATTAAGCCCAATTTCAGCAGCCTGATGGAAGAAGAATGACGAAGGCATCATGCCCGAAGTAGTATTCGGATCGTTCAGGAAAATTTTGCCTTCGTTAGTAATAAAGCCGTCGATACGCGCATACACATCAAACCGAAGCGCGTTGAACAGGCGTTCGCATTCGGTACGAATTTCTTCGATCTGCGCATCCGGCAATTCAACCGGTGTAATCTTGCGCGAAAGTCCGGGCAGGTATTTTGAGCGGTAGTCAAAAAGCTCGCCGCCTTTGCGGATTTCGGTTGGCGGAAGCGCAACAGGCTGATCGTTTTCGTCCTGCACCACAATGCAGGAGAATTCTTTTCCGGCGATAAAGCCTTCGATCAGCACTTCGCTTTCGGCATTCAGTGCTTCGAGACGCACATCGGCCTGCGAAGTTTCAAAATGCACAGCAAGCAAAACTACTAATTCGTCCGGATGATAAACGGTGCGTGTTTCGGAACCTGCGGCGGTATAAATGGCCGGCAATCCAATGCCTTCGCGGATGTCGGTAAGTGTGCGGATAAACGAGATGCGGCCTGCGGCATCAAAGTTTTTCCACTGTGCGGCGGTAATGGTGGTAATGAAAAAGCTTTTATCAACCGCAGCCGAGAAATCAGCTTCAGAAGCATCCCGCAAAATCGAAACACCGATAGATGAGCCTTGCGTGGCCGATTTCACCACAAGCGGGAAACCGATTTCGGCTTTTGCTTTTTCAAAAATGGAATTTCGGTTGCCCTTCATCCATGCCGCACGCCCTACAGTAAAAAACTGCGGCGAAGCGAATCCGGCATTCACCATGAGCCGCTTCTGCACCGCCTTGTCAATTCCAATGGCAGAAGGCAGGATGCCGCTGCCGGTGTAGGCAATGCCGAGGTATTCGAGCAGGCCCTGTATGCGGCCATCTTCGCCGTCGGGACCATGCAAGGCCAGAAAAGCCAGGTCTATGAGTTCATGCAGCTCGCCGGGCTGTACAATGCGCCCCAGCGGGGCGGCCAGCTCGCGGCGGCGCGAAGCGTCGGGGTTCAGGCTTTCGGCATAAATCTGAAACTCGCCCGGCGATTCGGGGATCAAATCAACCGGCGGATAAAAATCGCGCACCGAGCCTTTATACACATACTGCCAGTCGAGCAGCACAAACTGCCCGAAACTGTCAACAAACAGCGGCACAGGCTCAAACAGCGCCTTATCCAGGTTATCGTAAACCGTGCGGCCGCCGGCAAATGAGATTTCACGCTCACGCGAGGTGCCGCCGAAGAAAATTCCTATTCTTAGTTTCATACGAACAGCCCCAAAGATAAGGTATCTGCCCCGGCTCTGCGGGGTTGCCGGGAGCATTGTTCGGGTGTTTTTTGCACAGGGGGGTGTTAGTGGGATAAGTGTTGTTTTTTTGGGGGGGGAAGCTAGGCGGTTTATGGTTTGATGTTGTTTGGGGTATATTCCAGTTTTTTATATTTACTGCTTAACCTATGTTTGGGAAGGCTTCACTATGAAAATATTGAATTTATTATATCTGTATGCAATTTTCATGTGGTCTTGTGAGATTGGAAATTCAACTAAAGATATTTCTGCTTCACCAAAGGCGACTTATGAAATTTATGAAATTCATTTTTCTCACTTCCCACCCGAGAATAATATAGACGATGATGGATTCTCATCAATTACTGTTAGTCTAAAAACAGTTTCGCGAAAAAAAATAACCTTATCGGATACTAAATTTTGGCTAATTATGGCAAACGGAGATACACTTGCCTCTCAAAACCTTTTTTTAAAAGGTAGTAGAGAAACTTCATCAGACACTTCATTTTTTGCGGTTCGTGCACTATTTAACCCGTTAGATACTATTAACAACTTTGTTTATCGTTGTCTAAGTAAACCACTTAATAATTATAATCTTATTTCAATAGGTGACACTACTATTGTTTGGGATAAGTCAAAAGGAGTTGATTATTATCATCATCGAAAAAAGTAATTTGTAAATCCTAAAACTAATTCAAACTTGCAACTCAATATCTAGCAGCAAAATCAATCTTCTCTATATTTATTGGCGTAGCTGAATTAGGGAAGGCTTCAGATGAATTAAAGGAAAATGAAGTATTGATTACACTTACATATGATCGAATTATACCTTCTAAAGCAATAGAAACCACCCCTTTGTGATGAAATCTATACATAAATACATATTGCTACTTTGTGTTATATCAGGATGTATTAAACAATACAAATACTTAGATTCTACTAACAAACCTATTTTCAAGGGTTACTATATTAAATTTCTTAATGACTCGACTCCAATTGGAATGTGGAAAGAGTACTATGTTGACTCTGGTGTGACTTATTTGGCAGTAAAAGAAAAAGTAACATTTGACAGCCTAGGTGATATTGTCTATAACGGAAAAAAAATTTCCTATTATAAAAATGGCAATAAACGAGAAATAGCTTTCTACAATAATGACATATTATATGGGACATACAAATATTATTACCTTAATGGAAATGTTAAAGTCATAAAAAAGTATTCAAATAATATAGAATTTGGGGCTTATAAAAAATATGATGTTGAGGGGAAGTTAGTAGAGAGTGGTGATTTCTGTGGAAATGGCAGGGCAATTTGGGCTGCCGATACTACCCAAAATATTGACAGCTTAAATAATTTATTTCCTGTAAGATGTGGAATTTGGAAAGAATTTTCTTCTGGAGGCAATATTACTGGCGTTGGCGAATATGAAAATTATGTGATAATTGAAAAGCAATTTATGGATAAACATACCATAGGTGATTCATTATATGAATTCGGAGAATTTTATTTTGGATTATATCATAAAAAAGGAGTTTGGACATATTATCCTGATAATTACAGAATAATAAAAGTTAACTATATCAGAGGTGAACCTGTTGCTGTGGATACGGTGTATACAAAGCCGCGCTCGCCACGAGACCTGCGGTAAAACGGTCATGTTCAATCTGTCACCTGAGCTTAAACAAAAGCCATCATCAAGGCTCAATGTCTTGAAATTCAATATTTAATACGAATTCAATATTTACACGAAACGGGGCTAACAAGCCCCGTTTTTTTATTCAATCTTCGTTACAGGTCGATACTGTTGGTTTGTACAATCCTTCATGTTCACAATGTCACCTTTACATTCAACAATGCAAAACTGTCGATATTGCGTATCAGGAATCTGCATCCGAAAAGGATGGCGTGGAGCCGTGCAAAAACTATTTTGTAAAACCTGCGGTAAGCATCAGCAAACCGCCTATGTAAACCAAAATTATACAGAGGATCACGAAAATAATGTGCGTAAATATCACAATGAGGGTTTAGGTATCCGTTCAATTAGTCGTATACAAAGTATTCCAGCCACAAGTGTACAGATGCTCATGGAGCGTAAAGCAGCGAAACTGATTTTACCAAAGCCCACAAAAGAAAACCGCATCTACCTTGTAGATGAACTACAAACATTCGTAGGCAGAAATAAAGAATCACACCGACGATATGTAATTAGTGCGATGGACAAACGCACCGGTGAAATAGTGGCTGTAACTACAGGAAGAAAAAACCAGAAAATAATCCGTGAAGTAACAGATCAACTCTGTGCATCTACTCCAAAACGTATCGTTACTGATGGATGGAACTGTTACGCAGCATTGATACCAGAAACAATTCACAAAATAACAGAGTTCGGAATTAATCGGTTGAAGCGACTGCATCTTAATCTTAGGCAGCGATTGAAGCGACTGAGCCGTAAGACGATTTCGTGGTCTAAGGTTGAGCGAATGTTGGCGGTTAGTATTCGGCTTTATTTTGGGCTGAATGATTTAAAGGCATTTTGAAACACCGAACGGTTTGAATCACTAGCCCCGGGCGAACGGAAAGCCCACAGGTGAAGGTTGTTTTTGAAAAACAAACTACCGAGGACTTGGAGAGAGCACGGGAGCGGACGGTATTTTAGAGTATCAAAAAAGATCGCTTCTTGATGCCTTTCCCCCCAACAAACACTTACAATCACCTAACGCTGAAACCCATACAAACAAAGGAATTAACATTAACTGTTTCAACGAGCATCTAACGGCATTCACCCCCAATTAAACATCATTCAACGAAATACATAATCTTTTTTAATGATGAAGACGTAAAGCAGGACAAATCCCTGCCGATATGAAGCTGAAGAGATATTTAACATTGAAAATTGCCCTTGCCGCTATAGTCCTGTTTGCTGCTTGCGGAGGTGAAAAAAAGCTAGGTTCGTCGCCAGTAACAATGCTTTATGGTATTCCTGTAAATACCGTTAGCGTTCAAGGTATTACGGAGAAAAACATTGCAACATCTGCATTCTGGAAAGTCCCCGTGCTTGAACAACAGCAGTTTTTCAAAGATTTCGACAAACTTAAACCTGAGCTAAAATCTACTATCGCAACAACTTACAGAACTAACGATATTCGCATTCTTGTTCAATCCGGGAAACGTCAGTTGTTTGTCGATAAATCGGGTACAATGCACGAAAAGGATAAGTTTTATCAGATGAATGACAAAGTGAATGAGTTGATAAAAGGTATCGTTCCCGATTCTCTGAAAGCTAAACTGAGTTACGATTTTATGGTTACAAAGCGCTGAGCCAGCTTGTAAAAGCCGTAAACGCCCGCGCTCTGTGACTCACCGCATTCTTCTCGTCCATAGTCATTTCGGCAAAAGTTTTGGTACTGCTTTCGGGCAAAAACACCGGATCGTAGCCAAAACCCGAAGTTCCGGAAGGCCGGAGCGCAATCTTTCCTTTTACTATGCCCTCAAAAAGTTGCTCTTGCTGGCCGTTTGTCCATGCAATAACAGTTCGGAACTGTGCATTCCGGTTCTCGTTTCCGTTTAGTTCGGCAAGCAGTTTGGCAATGTTATCGGCACTGCTGCGTTGTTCGCCGGCATAACGGGCTGAGTACACGCCGGGCGCTCCGTTTAATGCTTCCACTTCAAGGCCGGTATCATCGGCAAAACAACTATTGCCGGTAAGCTCAAAAACTGCACGGGCTTTTTGTAAAGCATTGCCTTCGAGTGTGTTTTGCGTTTCTTCAAGCTCGTGCGTAATGCCCGCTTCTGCCAGCGTTACGAGTTCAAAAGCAGAGCCGAGCAGCGACTGAATTTCATCGCACTTATGTTTATTCTGTGTTGCAAAGACAAGCCGAAGCGGTGTTTCTTTCATTTATCGTGAAGGCTGCGTTAATACGAAGTTTGAACACAAAAATCGGTTATTTTTGCCGACCAATCCACCGAAATGCCTGAAGTTAGTTCAACCTTGCCGCAGCAACAGCACATCAGTATGATGATAATTGGTGCGCAAAAAGCAGGCACCACGTCGTTAAAGGAATATTTGGGCGAACATCCGGCACTTCAAACGCATCTTCAAAAAGAATTCAGCTACTTTTTCGACGACAACGACTATGCCGAAGGCTATGCCAAAGCACTGAAAAAGTACTACCCGCATGCCGAAAGCAGCGAACTGCTGATTGCTAAAAATGCCGGTCTTTACACCAGCGAAGAAGGCATGCGGAGGCTCAAAGCACATAATCCGAACTGCGAAATTGTGATTTTGCTCCGCAATCCGGTTGAACGCACCTACTCTGCTTTTCTGATGGAAAAAAACTACGGGCATATCAATATCCCGTTTCAGGAAATGCGCGGTATTGTTGAGAAAGCCGATACCACCGACTGGCGCTATTCGTTTCTGGTAGGTATGAGTTTGTATGCCGATCATCTGGAAATGATTTACCGGCACTTCCCCAAAGAAAAAGTAACGCTTATTCGCTACGAAGACCTGAACAGCGAACCGTTGCAAATATGCACAGCCCTGTTTGCCAAACTTGGTGTTGACAGCAGTTTTGTGCCCAACACCAACATAAGGCATAATGTAACGCACAAAACCCGTTCCCAAAACGTAGGGAGATTCATAACCCGGTTGCTCAGCAAAAACAGCAAGGTGAAGAAATACATACGCGCATTTTTTCCCGGCCGTGCCGACTACAAAGCCGGTGAACTGTTGCGTAAAGCCAACCTTTCTAACGCCCGCCACGAACCTATTGATCCTGAAATGGCATTGTTTCTGCGCAATTTTTACAAACCGCACAACAACAGGCTGAGTGAAATAACAGGAATTGATTTCAGCAGTTGGAATGGCTAAACGTTAAAACTTTACGCATCAATCAAAAATCGTAACCTGCTAACACGAATTTTCGTTAGTTGTTTCGATTATTGCCGAAGAATAAAAATCTGACACTATCAATTCAACTGATAATGTTATATTCATGCAGTTGACCGGAAACAACTGACCCAGCAGTACCGAATGGAAGAGCAACAAGAATATGAAATTAAGCCCAGAGCGTCCTTTTCCACGGGCGTTGCCGAGCTTATGCAATACCGGGAGTTGTTCTATTTCTTTACCTGGCGCGATATAAAAGTTAAATACAAGCAAACCGTACTTGGGTTTGCGTGGACAATTCTGCAGCCTTTGCTGATGATGCTGCTGTTTACCTTGTTTTTTTCAAGAGCAATGAATCCCGCAATCAGCGAAATTCCCTATCCTGTTTTTGTATTATCTGGTCTGCTTCCGTGGATGCTTTTTTCATCAGGCTTGTCGAATGCCGGAAACAGCATGGTTGCAAACTCATCAATGATTAAAAAGATTTATTTCCCGCGTCTGATACTTCCGGTTTCAGCCGTGCTGGTTGCTTTGTTTGATTTACTGATGGCGCTTCCGGTGTTTGCCGGTGTACTTATTTTCTATAAAGTTGCCCCCGGTTTTCAGGCATTGTACTGTGTACCTCTTGCTGTTTTGCTGATACTGATTACTACGGTCGGAGCAGGTTGTTTGCTCTCGGCACTCACGTTAAAGTATCGCGACTTCCGTTATATACTTCCTTTTCTGATTCAGATTCTGCTTTTTGCCACACCCATAATTTATCCACCCGAATTTGTGGAGCAGGAATGGATCCGGCAATTACTCATGCTGAATCCGATGAGCGGAGCGGTTTCCCTATTCAGAGCCATGTTTGCCGGACAGGAACTGAGCAGTGTGCATTTGTTGCTGAGTTGCGGCTCTGCATTGGTGTTGTTTCTGGCGGGAATATATTACTTCCGCAAAACCGAATCTTATTTTGCTGATCTCGCGTAATGAAACCTGCACTTGAAGTAAACAGCATATCGAAATCGTTCAGGATTCTGCATCAGCAGCAACCTTATCTGAGCCTGCGCGATTCGCTTGCCGGTATGTTTACACGCAGCCGCGAAACATCAGAACTGTTTCATGCGCTGAAAGATGTCAGCTTTTCCGTTGAACGCGGTGAAGCCGTTGGCATCATCGGTAAAAACGGCGCTGGAAAATCTACACTGCTGAAAATCCTTTCTAAAATCACACCGCCCGATTCGGGTTCGGTAAAAGTTCGCGGACGTATTGCCAGTTTGCTGGAAGTAGGAACCGGCTTTCATCCCGAACTCAGCGGCCGCGAAAATGTTTACTTAAACGGCGCAATTCTGGGCATGAGCCGCGCCGAGATCAACCGGAACTTTGATGCTATCATCGACTTTTCCGGTACCGAAAAGTTTGCAGATACACCGCTCAAACATTTTTCGAGTGGCATGCAGCTCCGCCTCGCTTTTGCTGTGGCTGCTTTTCTGGAACCCGAAATTATTGTGATCGATGAAGTGCTTGCCGTTGGCGATGCCGAGTTTCAGCAAAAATGTTTGGGCAAGATGGACGACATCAGCCGCAGCGGCCGCACCATTTTGTTTGTGAGCCATAACATGTCGGCCGTGCAGGCATTGTGCAGCAAAACCATTCTGCTTTCGGGCGGACAGGTGAAAAGCATGGGCAAAACGTCGGAAATTATTGCCGGTTATTTGAACGAAAACTTAGGCAGCGCCACCAGCTACGAACCCGGACGCGCACTGCAGAAACCAACCGGCTTCACACGCATTGATTTGATTTCACCTCCCGGTGCCGATGGCGAACCTGCCCGTGTGCGCTTTGTCATTCATGCCGAAAAAGAATGCACTGCCGCACTCGATATTCGACTTCAGGCGTATCAGGGAACTCCGGCAGCTTTCGGATCACTCGGCACACTGCGCCGCGATCAGCTGCTGCAACTCAAAAGCGGAATTAACACCGCCGAAATCAGCATCGACTTGAGCAAAATGGCAAACGGACTTTATTCATTAAGCGCCGATTTAACCGTTCCGCATAAAGAATATTTCGACCGTGCTGATATGGCTTTCTTTTTTGAAAACTGTTTGAATCCCGGACATTCTTCTGCCGAAATTTTGCAGCAGGAATGGAACTACGGCTATTACAGTTTACCCGTTCAACTTAATTCGCTTACGTAATGCGGCTGCTGATCTACAAAATACTCAATCGTATTCTGCACAGCGGATGGTTCGGTGATATTCCGCACCGAAAAGCATTATTTCATTACATCAAATCCGAACATCCGCTGCATTACATTGATATCGGTGCATTTCATGGCTACTTTTTTGAAACGGTAAAAAAAGAAGTTAGCGTGAAAAGTGCCGTACTTATTGAACCGCAGCAATCGCTTGCGAAAGAACTTCGCGAAAAATATTCGGATGATTCATCCGTGAAAATAATTGAAACAGTACTCAGCGATAAAAACGAAGAAGTAAATTTTTACCGCCAGTCGGAAAGTGCAACTTCTTCGATGCTCCGAATAGATGAAGAACTTCTTGGCGGGCATCTCGATACAAGCGTTGCAGAAGTAACAACGCACAAAGCAGTTCCGCTCGATGAGTTGCTTTCCGGCGATAACCGCCATGCCGATTTATTGAAAATTGATGTGCAGGGTGCAGAACTGCTTGTGCTTCGCGGCGCGGTGAACACTTTGAAACGAACATCTTTTGTTTGGGTTGAAGTTTCGTTTAAGCCGCTGTATGAAGAGAGCGCAACCTTCGACGAAATTTATCAGTTCATGAATGCGAATAATTTTCAGCTCATCAGTATGCTCGAAGGTTATCGCAATAAAAACGGCGAACTCTTGCAGGCCGATTGTTTATTTCAGCAAAAAAACAAATGATAAGCCGGATCCTGTTCTCAATTCGTCAGCGCCTGTTTTGGTCGGAAGTGCGTAAACGGCAAGCCGAATGGAAAGCAATTCCGCAAGATGGTCGCGCGGTTGAAACATTACTCCCCGAAGGCATTCGGATTTCATTAGAAACCGGCAACGAACTTTCGGCAGCTATTTTTTGCGGATCGTTTGAATGGGCCGAACGCGAGTGGCTGACCAATACGCTCAAACCCGGCGAGGTGTTTTTCGACATCGGTGCAAACATCGGTTTAATGAGTTTGCTGGCTGCACATAAAATTGGCGCGAAAGGCATTGCTGTAGCCTTTGAACCGGTAAGCGCGACTTACGAAAAATTACAGAAAAACTGTTCGCTGAATCCGCAGTTCAGCAATATTCAAACTGTTCGCGCAGCGGTTTCGGATGCAAACGGTAAACAGGAAATCTTTATCACCGGTCCCGGCCGCGATGCATGGAACTCACTTGTTCCGGCCGAAGGCATGCAATGTGAAATCATTGAAACATTTCGTCTCGATGATTTAATGAGCAATGAAAAATTTGAGCTTCCGCATCCCGATATACTGAAAATAGATGTTGAAGGCTGGGAAATTCATGTGCTTCGCGGAGCAACAGAAACACTAAAAAAACACAAGCCTGTTTTACTGATTGAGTTTACAGCATCTAATCTCGAAGCAGCAGGAGCAAGTTGCGCCGAACTGGCTTCGGAACTCAACAAACTCGGTTATTCAATTCATGAATACGAGCCGGTAAAACGAAAGCTGAAACCGATAAGTGATTTCAGTTTCGAACATAAAAACCTGATTGCATTACCCGCAAAAGCATGATGACAGAACTACCGATCATCAGCATTGTGATTCCGTCCTACAATCAGGGCGCATACATTGGCGATACGCTGAAGTCGATTGCTGAACAAAACTATCCGCGGTTAGAACTTTTTGTGTTCGACGGCGGCAGCAAAGATGAAACGGTAAACATCATCAAACAATACGAATACATAATTACTTACTGGGAAAGCGTTCCCGACCGCGGCCAGTCGCACGCCATTAACAAAGGTTTTGAACGTGCAACAGGCTATCTTTTCAATTGGCTCAACAGCGATGATTTGCTTGAACCCGGCGCACTTTTTCACCTTGCCGGATTAGTGCAAAAAAATCCTGCTGCTACATTATTTGCAGGAAGTACCCGCATTTTCAATGAAGCAGGAACGCAGCGCTACTCAGGGCCGGTTGTTTTTTCATCGCCAGAAATTACACTCGGCTACGGACAGGTAAATCAGCCGTCGATGTATTACCGCCGCGATGTTTGGAAAGCCGGAGAATTTTGCAACGAAGCCTTGCACCTTTGCATGGATCTTGATTTATGGATGCGTTATCTCGTAACTCATCAGCAAAAAAATATCGTCTCTACCGATTTTCACCTCACCGCATTTCGTCTGCACACCAGCTCAAAAACATTGAGTCTTGGCGGCGACGGATTCAGACGCGAGAAAGATCAGCTATACAAAGAAATGTTTGCCGATGCAGCTTCGGCGACGAGCCAGCAGCAGCAACTCATTAAAAAATCAGAACCATATTATCACCTCTGGAGAGCCGATGAATTTATGCTTCAGGGTAATTTCAGCGAGGCAAAAAAAAGCCTGAAAGCAGTATCATTTTTTCAGCTTGCAGCATCGGCAAAGCGCCGTTACCTTGGTGTTTACCGCAGATTAATGTTCAACTGAAACGGCGATGTTACACACCAACACCTCCACCGCTGTTCTCGTTCTCTCGTGCGATAAATACGCCGATGTTTGGAATCCGTTTTTCGATTTCTTTTTCCGCTACTGGAAAAACTGTCCGTATCGGGTCTATCTCGGAGCCAATGAAATCAGCTATTCGCGCGAAGGTGTAACTGTACTGCATTCAGGAAAACCGGCAAGCTGGACCGAGGATACGCGATGCATTCTTGAACAAATTCCTGAGAAAAACATCATTCTTTTGCTCGAAGATTATTTTCTCAACGGCCCTGCCGACGAGCAAAAGCTATCCGAATGTATTGCATTGCTAGAGCGTGAAGAGGCAGTATTTATGCGCATTGCCTGCTTCCCTGCCGATCATTTCAGCGATTATGCTTACGATAAACTTGCAGATGCGTCGTGGTGCGGAGTAACTCGCAAAACAGCACCGTACTGCATAAATCTACAAGCCGGCATTTGGAACCGCGAAGGTTTTCTGCGCTTGCTCGAAGGCACAGAAAATCCCTGGCAGTTTGAGCACAATGCTTCAAAACGCAGTGTGCAATTTCCGCAAAAGCTTCTTGGCTTGGTCGAAAATAAGAACTTGAACTATGTACACGGCCCGATTCAGTACCTCTGCACGGCTGTAACAAAAGGCGTTTGGATGTACGATGCCGTGCAGCTTGCCAAACGCGAAGGCATTGTACTCAACACCCAAGCCCGGCCGGTTGAAAAACGAATGAGCTACTGGAGACGGCGATTCTATCACAGCCTTCCTTTCAGCTTACGTCCTTATCTCGATTTCATCCGATCTAAATTCCGATCTGCCTGACGTATGACACTCAAACGCCCATATTTCGCTAATCTCGACGGGATAAGGGCTGTGGCCTGTCTGATGGTTTTTGTTGCGCATATTTGGGATTACCTGAACAACCGCCAAAGTATGCACCCTGCCGAAAGCTGGATCTATACCAACTTTATTGACGGCCTCGGAACAACAGGAGTGTGTCTGTTTTTTGTACTCAGTGGTTTTCTCATTACTACACTATTGCTTCGCGAAAAAGAAGCGACGGGAACAATCAGTCTCAAAAACTTTTATGCCCGACGCATACTGAGAATATGGCCGGTTTTCTTTCTCGTTGTTTTACTTGGCTTTGTAATTGTTCCATTAGTTTCAGGCAACTTCAGCGCTGGCGAAACCGGGAAACATCTTCCCTGGTATTTACTTTTTGCCAATAATTTCGACCGAATTGCAACCGGTTTTACAGGCTTCGGGAATGATAGTTTGGGTGTGCTTTGGTCTGTTGCTGTTGAAGAACAGTTTTATCTTCTGTGGCCTGTTGTAATTTTGTTTACAAACAAGCGCTGGTTTTGGTTTATGCTTTTGCTGATAATGATTATTTCAGTAATCTTCAGACTTCATAATTCATCAAATACAGACATTATCACATTTCACACATTGAGCGTAATGGGTGATCTTGCAATCGGAAGTAGTATTGCTTGGTCTGTTTTGTATCTGGAGGGATTTAACTCTGCTCGATATCGTATTATCAGCTATTTAACTCTAATTCTAATTTTTCTCCTGCACAACATTTTACTCAGCAAGCCAGAGAATGCAGTATTAGGCCGAACTGTTCTGGCTTTTTCATTTGGTTTTCTCATCGAAGATCAGGTGCGCAATGAAAAAGGTTGGTTTCGTTTTTCTTCTGCAAAATGGTTGAGCAAATTCGGAATCATTACTTATGGCTTCTACTGCTTTCATTTATTCGTAATCATGGGTATGCAAAAGCTGAATGCTGTATTGGGACTAAAAACCATAAGCACGGCAGTATTTGCAGCCGAAGCAATAGCAGCTTTTCTGATTACTGCAGCTATTTGTATTCTTAGTTATCGCTATTTTGAGCAACCATTACTGCGCCTGAAACATCGTTTCGAATCGTTACCAAAAACAACTGAGAATTAAAGATATTTGTAAATCATGACCGTAACACTTTTGTCGTATTCAACACCCAATTTCCGCTGGAGTCAGCGGTTGCTGGTGCTTTCGGCAAAACTAAGTGGCATAAAACATTGTATTTCAAAAACACGATCCGATCTCGAAAAAACTGATTTTTATAATCAGTATCGTTTTATTCTCGATCAGCCCCGGGGCGGTGGTTACTGGATTTGGAAGCCCTACTACATACTTGAAACATTGCAGCAACTGAATGAGGGCGACATTCTCGTTTACGCCGATTCGGCTGCACTGGTTTGGAAAAAATTAGACAATGTAATCGGGCATGTTCGTCAAAACAAAGGGCTGGGGCTTTTCTACAATGCCGGAAAACTTGCGCAGTACTGCAAACGTGATGTTTTTGTGGAGATGAATTGCGATGAAGAACGCTATTACAATGCACCTCTTATTCATGCAGGTTTCATGATTCTTGAGAAGAACGAAACTACACTTTCGTTTCTCAGCGAAGTACTGAAATACGTCACAACCAGCGAACTGATTACTGATGCACCCAATTGTTTGGGTAAAGAAAACATCAGTGGTTTTATCGATCACCGGCACGATCAGTCTATCTTTTCGCTGGCCATGCATAAAAATGCGTACACCATTTTAATGGATGCTACACAGTTTCGAGTAAAAGATGCACTGTTCAATATTGAGCAGGGCGATATTTTTCCGGGACCTGTTAATTATAGATCTGTAGCCTTCATTCACCGTTATAAAAACAATCAGCTCTGGAAACTTTGCGGCGATATTTTCCGTAAGGTTTTCCGGATTCGTTAACACCACACTCACATGCAACAATGCCCGATTTGCGGTTCATCATCGGCTCCGGTTTACACACTGAGCAAAGGAAAAATTGTAGCCGGGCTCAATCAATTTTTCAATACTTCGTTTGACCCGGCTATAATAACTACCGACTATACAATAGTGCGCTGCAGCCACTGCACACTCGAATTTGCAGATCCGATGCTGCCGGGCAACGATGCTTTTTACCACGCACTCGTAAAGCAAAACGGGTATTACAGCGATTACCGGCCTGAGTATGATGTAGTGGCCGATGCAATTGGTTCGGCTGAAAACTCAAAAAACATTCTCGACATCGGCTGCGGCGAAGGCGATTTTCTGGTGCTTTTGCAGAAACGCGGACACACACAGCTTTCCGGTATTGATACTACCGAAGCCAGTGTAAACCGCTGCCGCGAAAAAGGACTAAACGTAACCAACAGCCGTATTGAAACTTACAGCGGCGGGCCATTTCAGGCCATCACCGCCTTTCATTGTTTGGAGCATGTTGATGATCCGAAAGCATTTATTACCGAGTCGATGCGGCTGCTTGCTCCGGGCGGAAAACTTTATATTGCTACGCCCTACTCGCCGCAGGTGAGCGAAATGTTCTGGTATCATCCGCTCAATAATCCTCCGCATCACATGCTCCGGCTGAACGAAAAATCATACCTGCAACTGGCCGCCGAAACCGGCACAAAAGCCGAACTGATTAATTTTCAAACAGCCAGTTACACCAGCATGATTCGAAGTGCATTTTCATTTGCCGTTTTTGGCGAAAACCGAAAAGGCAGCAGCAGTTCTATGTTTTTGCAGATGGCTTTACGCCCGCTCACTTCGCTTAAAGTGCTGAGAAACATGCGCCGGCGTGAAAAAATCGGCGGACGAACGGCAGGCTCTGATATTCTTGTTGTTTTTACGCGACTTTAACACAGCACAAAGCAGCCGGTTGATTACCTTAGCACAGCCTTTGTGAACCTCACTATCGTCATACCCTCACGCAACCGCGCGGCAAAGCTCAGCGCCGGACTTGCTGCACTTGAAAAGCAGTCGGTTACGGACTTTCGGGTTATTGTGGTTGATGATGGTTCGGATGCCAAACATCAGGAGCAATACAAAAGCCTCGTTGCCGCGTCCAAACTCAATATTCAGCTTATTCATCAACAAAATAAAGGCATTGCCGGAGCTACAAACACAGGTATTGCCGCTGCTGAAAAAGGGTTGATTATTTTAATGGATGATGATATTATTCCGTTTGAAACGCATATCGAACAACACCTCAGCAGGCATCGCGAATATCCGGGAGCCGTATTTTGCGGTACAGCAGAAACAGCGCCGCAGGCCAATTCAGGCAAACTGAATGCCTATAAAATATACATGGAGGAATCCTGGAGCCGCAATGCTTTTGGCAATCGCACCGGACTCATCCGTCTTTCACCCGAATGCTTTACTGTTTCGGCAGCCAATATGTCGTTTGCCAGTGAAACATACGAGCAATTGGGCGCGTTCGATGAAACGCTTCGCGATTGTCAGGACTTTGAATTCGGGCTTCGGGCGTTGCAAAAAAATATTCCGCTTTACTTCGACCGTCACATCCGGGCAATTCATAACGATGAATTTACGCTCTCGTATTTTGCGCGAAGGCAGCGTTCATATCAATTGCATTCCGTGAAAGTGCTTGAACGTTATCCGGAATACAAATCAAATTTCAATATACAACCTCCGCCAAAGGCATTGCTGAAACGCTTTGTTTACGGCTTACTCAGCCGCAAGGGTGTTGTGCATTTTATAGAACACTCTACATTGTTTCAGTTGCTGCCAAAAGCGTTTCGTTATCGTGTTTACGGTTCAACGCTGGCAGCTTTAAGTTTTGCACCCGATGCCGCTTAGAATTGCGAATATCATTTCGCTTGTACATAAAGCAAACATCTTTGAATGGGTTGCCGAAGAACTGTCTGCCGATAAATTTTCGCAGATATTTATACTTCTTCACAGCGAAGAAACCGAATTTGAAAAAAACCTCCGTCAAAAAGGATTTACAGTTTACCGTATTCATTACCGGAATAAAAAGAATATGCCCTCGGCAGTTCTTAAAATCATCCGCATACTTCGGAAAGAAAAAATAAAACTTGTTCACACGCATCTTTTTGATGCAGGCGTTGGCGGACAGTTTGCAGCGTGGTTCTGCCGTATTCCGAAACGAATTCATACACGGCACGATGCAACAGTAAATCATGATTATTACCCGAATGCGGTAAAATATGATAAACTCACCAACCGCTTGGCAACAAACATCATTGCGATTTCTGCATCTGTAAAAGAAATATTAAAGGAGCTGGAGCAAGTGCCCGAAAAAAAAATAAGCATCATTCATCACGGTTTCAAATTGCAGCAATTTGAAAATGTTCAGTCGAATGATGTTCAGGAATTAAGTTCGCACTACTTCCCGAACGGAAAACCATTTCCGGTAATTGGCGTTATTTCCCGCTACATGCACTGGAAAGGCGTTCAATATACCATTGATGCGTTTGCTGCACTCAGGCATGATTACCCGAATGCGCATCTTGTACTTGCCAATGCCAGTGGTCCGTATCAAAAAGAATTAAATGAAAAACTCAAACAACTTCCGAAAGAAAGTTATTCGGAGATAAAATTCGAAAGCCGGATTTTCGCGCTTTACCGTTTGTTTGATGTTTTTGTACACGTCCCTATCGACGGGCGTTCGGAGGCATTCGGGCAAATATATGTAGAGGCAATGGCTTCGGGAATTCCCTGCGTGGTCACACTTTCGGGCATTGCCCGCGATTATATTATCGACGAAAAAAATGCTTGTGTAGTGCCGTTTAAAAACAGCGCTGCAATAACAGAAGCCTTGAAAAAATTGCTGACGAACCCTGAACTTTGCACGAAACTTACTGCTCAGGCTCGCAAAGATGTTGACCCTGAATTTACTGTTTCCCGCCAAATACAGGCGCTGGAAGAGCTTTACCTGAAAGGCAATAACTAAAGCATGACACAAGAAACTCACATTACATCAGCGCCAGCAGTTGCCGTTTCGGTAATTGTTCCTGCATATAATGCTGAGTCATTTATTGCTGAAACTATTGAATCAGTCATTGCACAAACATTGCAAAACTGGGAACTGATTATTGTTGATGATGGTTCAACCGATAAAACAGTTTTCATTGCAGAACAGTTTTGCAGCGATGCGCGCATTACTATTATCCGGCAAAAAAATGCAGGAGTTTCGGCTGCAAGAAATGCGGGATTGCTGCTTGCAAAAGGCCGTTATGTTGCATTTCTTGATGCCGATGATATTTGGCTGCCTGAAAATCTGGTTCAAAAACTGAGTTTACTGGAACTGCCCGAAAATTCATCGGCAGTTCTGGCACACGCTGCTGTGGAAAACATCGACAGCAACTCGAAACGCAGCGGAGAAATAAATGCAGGCAAATCCGGCCATGTGCTGAACGATTTGTTAAGTTGGAACGGCACAGTTGTTCCCGGCCCGAGCAGCATTGTAATTCGCCGCGCTGCTGCCGAAAAAATTGGTGGATTTGATACACATCTCAGCACGGCAGCCGATCAGGATTTTTTCTTTCGTCTGGCCGAATTGGGCCCGTTTGCCGCTGCTCCCGAAGTGCTGAGTTTGTACCGTCTCCATCCAAACAATATGCACCGCAATATTGCGCGTATGGAAAGCGATCATATCCGTGTTTATGAAAAAGCAAAGCAACGCAATGCTTTTTCTGATTCACGTTTCCGGCGAAAATGCTTTGCAAAACTATATCTCATTCTCGCCGGAAGCTGGTGGAAAAACGGCAGCAATAAACTCCGCGGCCTGAAGTTTATGCTCAAGGCTGTTCTTGTTTATCCGCCTTCATTTTTTCAGTTAATCAAAAAATTTGGCTGAACATGAAAGGCAATCTGCTCGTGCTTACATACTGGAGTTATAAGGATGCACTTGTGCAAACCTATACGCTGCCTTATGTGCGGGTGATGAAAAAATATTGCAGCGGGAAAATTTATCTCGTTACACTTGAACAGCCGCAACTCAAACTCAGCCGTGAAGAAAAACAAAAGCAAACTGAACTGCTCAAGGCAGAAGGAATTGTACCTGTTTTTCTGAATTATCAGCCATTCGGAGCAAAGGCGGCTTTGGGCTGGATGCTGAAACTGACAAGGCTTTGGTGGCTTACCATGACCTGCGGAATAAAAGGAATTCATACCTGGTGTACACCTGCCGGCATGATCGGTTATTTGCTTTCTAAATCTACCGGCCGCCCATTAGTAGCTGATAGCTTTGAACCACACGCCGAGCCCATGGTTGAAACCGGCGAATGGAGTGCAAAAAGCAAAGCATTTAAAACACTTTTCGGCTACGAACGAAAACTTGCACACCGTGCCCGCGCCATTATTGCGCTCACCGAAAGCATGAAAAATTATGCCCGTGAGAAGTATGCAATGCCTGATAAGCCATACTACATAAAACCGGCTCTTATCGACTTCGACAAACTTCCGGTGTTTACAACCGAAATGCGCGAAGAATTCCGCAAAGCTAATAACCTGAACGGAAAATTAGTTTGTGTAATGGCCGGAAAAACCGGCGGACTCTATTACGAACAGGAGGTTTTTGATTTTTTTGCGACCTGCGTAAAAAAATGGGGCAATCAGTTTCATGCCGTTCTGCTTTCGCCAACTCCCGAAAAACAATTAGCAGAATTAGCCCGAAAAGCAGAATTCCCGGCTTCACAAATGACTATCAAATTTGTGCCTCAGCATGAAGTTTTTGTGTGGATGAATGCTGCCGATTTTGCGTTCAATCCTTGCCGGCCTGTTCCATCGCGCCGTCACGGTACATCCATAAAAAACAGCGAATATTGGGCTTGCGGACTGCCAATTGTGCTTGCAAGAGACATTTCAGATGATTCTGATTTCATAGAAAATAATAAAATAGGTGCCGTTCTTGATAACATGAACAGCAGTTCTTACGTAAAAGCACTGCAAACGATAGATCAGTTGCTCGATAATGACTCAAAAGTACTCAGGGCTAAAATCAACACTTTAGCAAGAAATACAAGGAGCATGAGCATTGCCGATGAAATTTATCGTGAAATCTATGGTAAGCTGTAATTTTGACAACGAATGACCAACCAACCAACCATACTTGTAACCGGAGGTGCTGGATATATCGGTTCACACACCGTGGCCGCACTGCTGGAAACAACCAATTACCGGATCATTTCGGTTGATAATTACTCCAATTCATCAGAAGCCAGTTATCAGCGCATTGAAAAAGCTGCCGGCAGAAAACCGGAATACACGGTTGCTGATCTTTCCAATGCTGATGAAGTAAATGCGCTGTTTGCAGCATATCCGGGTATTACAGGCATTATTCATTTTGCGGCGTACAAATCGGTGCCCGAATCGGTGCAGCACCCGCTGATGTATTACCGCAACAATATGAATTCGCTTGCCAATGTGCTTGAAGCAGGTGAACGCGCAGGTGTAAAGCATTTCATTTTTTCTTCCTCCTGCTCTATTTACGGCAATATCAATACGCTGCCGGTAAATGAAGAAACGCCTGCCGGTATTACCGAATCACCCTATGCTTACACCAAAGTGCTTGGCGAACGAATGCTCGAAGATTTTTCGCGTTCAGGAACCGCACTGAAATCAATAGCGCTGAGATACTTTAATCCGGTTGGTGCTTATCCCGGCGGTATTATGGGCGAATTACCCAATCAGCGTCCGAATAATCTGGTTCCTGTAATCACGCAAACTGCTATCGGAAAAATTCAGGAAATGCAGGTTTTCGGCAACGATTACCCTACACGCGACGGTACCTGCATCCGCGATTACATTCATGTCTGCGATATTGCCGAAGCACACGTTCTTGCGCTCAATTATTTGATGGAGAACGAAACTGCCAAAGCTTATGATGTATTTAATTTAGGCAGCGGAAGCGGTGTTACCGTGCTCGAAGCTATTGATACATTTGAAAATGTAAGCGGACAAAAACTTCGTTACAAAATAGCACCGCGACGTGCCGGTGATGTAACTTCGATTTACTCCGACAGCAGAAAGGCTGCAGAAATATTGAACTGGAAACCCAAAAGAGATATTGTTGAAATGATGAGTAGCGCCTGGAAATGGGAATGTCTGCTTGCTCAAACTTAACGCTCCCAAGAATAGACCCAAAGAGTTAGTGTCAGAAGTTATAAAATTATGCCCCGTTTGTAACAGCTCACAACACCGTGAACTGGGCGGCAGCTATGCACATGCTTCTCTGAAAAAATGTTTCAACTGCAATTTTGTTTTTGCAGGATATATACCGTCTGCCGAAATTCTTGAGCAGCATTACAGCGGCTATCTGCGCAACAATCAGTTTTCAGAAATAACACGCAAACGTTATCTCGAACTGCTCAACCAACTTGAACCTTACCGAAAAACTAATCGGATAATTGATATTGGTTGCGGCGATGGTTATTTCCTGCAAACTGCAAAAGAAAAAGGCTGGGATGTTTACGGAACCGAATTCACAACTGATGCAGTAGAAAACTGCCGGAGTCGCGGAATTACTATGTTTCAGGGCACAGCAGCAAATATTCCGGATGATCTGGAATTTGATGTGATTACAACATTTGAAGTCATTGAGCACCTAAACAATGGCCGAGAATTTGCTCAGCAAGTTTACAACCGGTTGCGAACGGGCGGTGTGTTTTACTTTACCACACCCAACTTCAATTCGCTCAGCCGGCGCAAGCTTAAAGGCGACTGGCGCGTAATTGAATATCCCGAACATCTCAGTTATTACACACCCGACACAGCACATCTTCTACTCAGCAACGCCGGATTTCAGCAACTTGCATTGTTTACTTCCGGTGTTAGCTTTCAATCGCGGAAAGATTATCGTGAAGCTGTTTTATCAGGAAATACAGCACCTTCTGAGGCACTGAGAGAAAATATTGAAAATCGTTTTTATATGCGCTGGATGAAAAATGCAGTAAATGCTTTGCTGCGTAACACATCCAGCGGTGATACGATTAAGGGCTTTTTTGTAAAGCCGGTTCGGTGATTGCTTCTTTACGCTGGTAAGTTCCCGACTTCAAACTCACGGTTAACAGATGTTCAAGCGCAAAAAGCACACAGGTAAATGTGGGCAGAAACGGAATTTTAAACCTTACCAATGCGCCGTAGTTTGATGTCGAAAGTCCTACCATTATTGCAAAAAACAAACTATACGAAAGCATAAAAATGAGCAGCGGATGATTAAGCAGCGTTTTGAAAAAACGTTTCGGGGCAGTAAGAAAATGCCGCAAGATCATTAAAGTAAGGAGTATGTAAACCGTATTTTCGAGTGCCGAAAAAAGCATGACTACGTTATTGGCTTCCCAAATAAATGGCTGATACAAACCGGCAATCATAGCACGCGGAGCTTTTGCAGCTACACCTGCCAGTGATGCATCGTACTCGCCAATATCAAACGAATTGCCCTGATAATATCCCTGCTTCAAATCTTTCTGCGTTACCGAAGCTGTTTCAAGTACTTTATCAATGGCAAATTTCCCCATCGAATCGCCGGCTAAACTCAACACTCCGCCACCAAGTACAAATGCCATACTAAAGATGAACGGAATTGCGAGATAGCGAAGAAGTGCCATTCGTATGCTGAGAATACGGCTGTAAAAAATCCACACAATACCGCCGGGAAGCAATGCAATAAGGATGTAGGGTTTAATCGACATCAATACAAGGCTGCTGAGTATAAGCATAACAAATGCACGCAACCGAACCTTTTTCTCAATGAAAAAATAATTAAACGAAACAATGAACCAGCACGTTGCTGTAAGTGTAAATGTATCTTTCAAAATTCCCGAGCCCCAGAATAAAGCTGATGGAACGTAGAGTGCTGCAATGGCCATTCGTTTTTCGGCAGTTGGGAAATAACGCACAAACATTTTGAATAATTGCCACACGCCGGTGTAACTGATCCAGGCCAAAACAACACTCGATACCAAGTAGCTTTTAAATGAAATCATAAGCACCGGCACCAGCAGCTTCGCCACAAAACAAGTCTTCTCATCGAAAAACATATACGGCCACGGAAAACCGGTGCTTTCATCAAACAGCATATAGCTTGTCATTGAGCCTTTGCTGAAGAGCATCACAAAAAAATCGTCGGGACGGGTGTAGAGCAAATTGGTCATTGCTCTTGATGTTTCGTAATACGAAACTGTATCACCTCCGTGGTAATAATAAATATAAATGATGCAGAAAATAATTGAGCTTCCAAGCTTTGCCGCTAATCCGCCGAAGTAGTGTTTATAAATAGGTTCGCGACCAATTTTAAAATACTGAATCCCAAAACTGATAGCAAGTATCACCAGCAAATACAGCCCGAGCATCAGCCACTCAAATGGCAGGATCGTTTTGATGTAGGATAATGTTTCTACTTCAAACATCAGGCATGGTGGTATTTTTCGCCGCGGATAATTGTAAAGCCGCGGTAAAGCTGTTCAGTAAAAAACACCCGCACCATTTGATGCGAAAAAGTCATTTGCGAAAGAGCGATGCGTTCGGATGCACGGGCATACACTTCTTCAGAAAACCCGAAAGGCCCGCCAATGACAAATACCAGATGCTTCACTCCTCCGTTTTGCTGTTTTGTAATCCATCCTGCAAACTTTTCGGAAGTAAATTCTTTCCCGCGCTCATCAAGCAATACTAGCCGGTCTGAGGGTTGCAACCGTTTGAGCAGTAATTTCCCTTCTTCCTCCTTTTGTTGTTCCTCGGTAATTTTCCCGGCTAATTTTAGGGCAGGAAGTTCAACCGCCTCAAAGCTGGTGTAATGCTTCAGCCGGGCAGCATAAATAGCCGCAGCCTCTTTGATCCAGGCTTCGTCTGTTTTTCCGATTTGTAGGAGGGTGATTTTCATGCGATTCAACTCACTTTGCGTAGAGTTTTGTATATTATGAGATGAAGATACAAAATGATACGGCTCGCTTGCTTTTCATGAGTAATGGTCATGAGGAACTAGGTCAATATTAAAGAGAATTCTATTGAGCGAAATAAATATCTTTAGTACAACAAACGGGGGAATACTATTCAACTCATTAGAAATCTCTTTTATTTAGTAAAGAATTGAAACTTATCTTTTTTATAATGACTACTAAGTACCGATATCTAGTAATAGGTATTTGTCTAATTACATTTTGCTGCAAATCTGATCAAAAAAAGAGTAATATTTCTTCAGCTAATACTCCCATCTCTAATTGCGAAAGCTGTAGTTCAGTTCATAAGTCATATAATAACGAGATTTCGATTGATTCAATAATAGCAATTGCAAAAGATAAAATAGTTGGAATAAGATCATTATCCCTATCAAATCTGAAAAAATATACGAAATCGAATACTGATTCTCTTTCTATCTACCCTCATTTCGTGGACAAATCATTGAATCGGGGTAATTATTCGTATTATTTCAATTCAAGTAAAAAATTAGAATATATCTCTGTAAATGCAAACTGTTACAAAATCCTATTGTGTGCGTTTGACACAGTAGGATATCGGCTATATGTTCCTTTAGTATTTGATTATGCGAATGAAGTGATAAGCGCGAGGTGTTTTATTAATGCTTTTTTCATAACTAAAGAAAGCTGGAATCAGGCTTTATTCATGGGATTTTATCATGAAATAAATCGAGCATCTATCAGTACCGTAATGACTATATCTAAAGATTTTAAATCATGTAATAATCATTTTTATGGCCGGGAAAGATCAAAGCCTCGGGGGAAGGGGAGATCATCTTTATTTACTTACAATCAGCATTATTTTGATCATGAATATAAGTCTTCAAACAGCTTAAACATTGATACATTGAATGATGTTTCCGATCTCCTTAATGCCTTAAATTCTTTCGAAATTGATCCGCAAATGATAGAGTATAAACCTGGCCTTAAAGAGTGTGGATCAGAAGGTTATTTCTGGATTTACTCAGGAAATATTATCTATTCAGATTGAGCCGATTTAGAATAAATTAGTTTTACAAACAGATTATTCTATCACAATAGTTAATTAGAAAAATATATCAATGAAAAGGTTGTACCTTCTGTTAATAGTCTGCACATTTTGTTGCTTTACTTCAAAATCATTTTCACAGATTGAAACATCGGGAGATAGCCTATTCCGCAAAGAAATAGATTCTGTTTTATTGAATTTTAGATACAAATTAAATATTTCAGATACAAGTAAATTCTTATACCGAGCTCTTTTGTATTGTGAATACAACTACGATTTAATAAGATTGAATAAAAACAGGATACTATTGATAAATAATGAAAATTGCAATTGTGAGATAACAACAATGAATTCAGGTTCATATATATGTTGTAGAGAAAGAACTAAGAGATTTATGTTTCTAGCTTATTTCTATTGTATGCTTAATAACACAAAAGAATGTTCAGATTTCGCCCTCCAACACAAAAAAGCAATTTTTACCGGTAAATTTGGTACCGAAGAAAATTTACAAAAAGCATATCATTTGTATTGGGAAGTATTGAGAATTAAGCAAAAGAAAAAGAAGTCATACAAACAGATTCTTAATCAAACCCTCAGAAAAAATCATTTTAAATGGCTATTCATAAGTGATGGGAATTTTCGTTTTAATCAAACCAGTGTTTCAAATTTAATTGGCTCAACTATTACAGGACTGAATTACTTTTTCCTGAACACAGAAAATTACTTTGAAATTCCAACCAAAACAGTAGACAAAACCATAAAATACTGATTACTAGGCGTTCTAAACCTTTGTATTTTGAATTAACGAGCTACGCCAACTGTGCCGAAAAACTCAAAAAACTTCGATTTCGAAACGTTCTTCCAATCCCCCATTTCACTATCTTTGAGCATACAAATTAACCGGAGCCGTTCCCAAACCATCGTTGTTAGAAGTTTGGCCTGAAACTTGCAAGTTGTTACCAATAACAACAGTAAACTGAACATGAAAACCTGTCTGGCAATTCTGATGATGCTTCTTCCCGGCTTTGCAATGGCCGATGTGGTAGATGATATTGCGGCTGCCATCCGCAGCGGTAATGCGCACAGCGTATCCGTTTATTTCGCGGACAAAGTAGATCTGAAAGTGCTGGAGCAGGAAAATGTGTACAGCAGTGCTCAGGCAGAACTGATTTTGAAAGACTTTTTCGCCAAACATCCGGTGAAAGGCTTTACAGTGGTTCACAAAAGCGCCCTGAAAAACGATTCGCAGTTTGCCATTGGCACACTCGAAACGGGTGCGGGAAAATACCGCGTTCATTACCTGATAAAAATTGCAGGTGGTAAAATGACGGTAACACAGCTCCGCATCGAACCTTCAGATGGCTAATACTACAGGCTACCAGCCAACCACTCCCGACTTACAACTGATTTCAGAATTTATCGCCGCCGCGCTGCACGAAGATGTGCGCGGCGGCGATCATACTTCCCTGTCAACCATACCCGAATCGGCACAAAACAGTGCGCGGCTTCTCGTCAAAGACTACGGCATTCTGGCCGGCATTGAAGTGGCTGAACTTATATTCGAACAGGTTGACCCGCGCCTCACCATGCACCGCCTCATCGAAGACGGCACCGAAGTGAAAAAAGGCGATATTGCTTTTACGGTTGATGGCCCTGCCCGCTCTATCCTCACCGCCGAACGCCTTGTGCTGAACACCATGCAGCGCATGAGCGGATGCGCAACCACAACATGGCAACTCGCAAAACTCATCAGCGATTTGCCCACCTGTTTGCTGGATACCCGCAAAACAACACCCGGCTTCCGCTATTTCGAGAAATGGGCTGTGCGCATTGGCGGCGGACACAATCACCGCTACGGGCTGTTCGACATGATTATGATTAAAGACAATCATGTTGATTATGCCGGCGGAATTACAAAAGCCATCCGCGCCGCACAAACTTATCTTCGCGAAAAAGAACTCAATCTCGCCATAGAAGTTGAAGTGCGGAATTTTGATGAACTGCAGGAAGCCCTGCAGGCTGGCGGTATTCAGCGCATCATGCTCGATAATTTCAGCGTAGAAAATATGCGCCGCGGTGTTGAGATGGTGAACAAAGCCTTTGAAACAGAAGCATCGGGCGGAATAACAGCCGAAACGTTGCGCGCTTATGCCGAAACCGGTGTTGATTTCATTTCGGTTGGCGCACTTACGCACAGCTACAGAAGTCTTGACCTCAGCCTCAAAGCCGAACGAAAATGATCCGCATCCTGTTGCGATGGCTTCGCCGAACAAAGATTGCACGGGCAATTCACCGATTTGCCGAGCGTGTGAGCTTACCCGGATTTGATGGGCATTCGCTGTATGAAGTCTCGATGTTTTTTATCAGCGGAATCAATAAAGGCGGATTGAGAACACGAGCCGCTTCAATGGCTTATAATTTTTTCCTAGCGCTGTTTCCAACCATCATTTTTCTCTTCACCCTCATTCCTTACATCCCGATTAAGAATTTTCAGGAACGCCTGTTTGAACTCATTCAGCAACTCTTACCTGAAAATTCATTTAAAGCAATGCACGATACCATTGACGGTATCATCAACCGGCAAAATTCCGGTCTGCTCTCTATTGGTTTTGTGGCTGCACTGTACTTCTCAACCGGCGGCATGACGGCCATGATGAGTGCATTCAACCGCAGCATTCATATCCGCGAACGTCGTCCGGGCTGGAAACAGCAAATCATTGCACTTGCATTGGTTCTTGTTCTTACGATACTTATTGTTGCTGTAGTTAGTCTTATTGTTGGCAGCGAACTCTTGCTCCGCAGCATTGTAGATCAGGCTGATGTGGTGCGAATGGTTATTATTATTGGCCGCTGGTTTATGCTCGGACTATTTTTTATTGTGGTAATTGGAATTTATTACCGCTACGGCCCTTCACAGCGCATGCACAAACATCTTATCAGTCCGGGAACAATTCTCGCTACCGTGCTTATTATTGTTACTTCCATCGGCTTCGCGTGGTTCATTGATAATTTCGGAAGATACAATGCGCTGTACGGATCAATCGGGTCGATTATCGTTTTTCTGCTGTTTATCTTCTACAATTCAATGATGCTGCTGGTAGGTTTTGAACTCGATGCCAGTATTGCCGAAGCGCGTTTCAAACGAAAATCGCTACTCGAATTGCAGGAAACAAAAGAACATCTGGAAGATGATTTGGATGATGAAAAGGCGGAGTAAAAACCGGTATTTCCCGGATGAACTTTTTCAGTAACTGGTTGATTTGTAATTAAAAATTCCGCTGAGCGTATCGAACTTTGCTTTGCACGAATGCCCGATAAAAGTGTAACCTGAACTATCATGTACCCACACAGGCTTGTTTTTATAATTGTAATTAAAAACAGCTAACGCTGGATGTGTCTCTGAATAAAACGCAGAAGACCGAATTGAAGATGAAAGTTCCGCAATTGATTTTTCCGGTACCTGAATCGCCACAACCAGCGAATCTACTTTGGCAGTACTATAAGATTTGTTGCTGATCACACTACTGTTAATCGGGAATTTGCAACCGCAATATTGTTCAATGTCTTTGAGCAATGCTTTATCAGCATCATCTGAACAGGACACAGCCGCTGTAAGACAAATCAAGAGTGCAATAATTCGCAGAAAAGAATTCATAAATGCTCCGTTATTCACTTACCGGCACAGTTACATTCAGCAGCGAATCAAAACCCGGACGGGTATAAAAATTGAGCAACTGATAGCCCCAAACTGGTGTTGTTAAGGTTGAATCCCAGGTAGGATCAATGCCTTCGGCATACAGCACCATTTCTTTTTGTCCGTTGCCAATATCTGTAATGG
This sequence comes from Bacteroidota bacterium, assembly GCA_046335555.1. GTDB lineage: Bacteria > Bacteroidota > Bacteroidia > Palsa-965 > Palsa-965. Next base: position 5,194 of record JBKDHA010000095.1, on the reverse strand, counting down.
TAAATTTTCCTTCGGAATCGGTAACATAGCGTGTTTCGTAAAGCGATGAATCGCGGCCGGGGAAGATGGATGTACCATTTTTTCGCCAAATTACGGCATGCGGAATCGGAACACCGTGATGATTAACCCGAAGCGAAATAGTTACATCGCCCGGCGGATAAGTTGGCGGCTCTTTTGTGCATGCTGCAATGAGCAGCAGTACTGAAATTGCAGAAAAGAGAGCAAGCCGTTTCATCTGCTTAATTATTGACCTTCTTTAAACCGCGGATCCCGGATGAAGGTGTTGTCGGTAAGCGTGGCAAGGAAAGCCAGAAGATCCGATTTTTCCTGAGCCGTGAGCGGAATTCCTGTCGGCCCGATGAGCGGATCAAGTGTGCTGCTGTTGACTACGCCTGATGAATAATGATCGAGACATTCCTGCAGCGTTACAAAACGCCCGTCGTGCATGTATGGTCCGGTGAGAGCAATATTGCGCAGCGAAGGTGTTTTGAACTTGTAATTATCAGCCGGATCACCTGTAATGTGTGCGCGTCCGCTGTCGTTTATGGTTGGATCAATGGCGAGACCGTTATTGCGGAAACTATTGTCCATAAACAGCGGCTCGGTGTGGCAGGAAGCGCATTTGCTGCGGAATGTAGCCAAGCCGGCTTGTTCCTGTGCCGAAAATGAAGCTGTTCCGGCGCGGTATTTATCGTATTTCGAATCGGCCGAAATCATGAGTCCCATGAACTGCACAATGGCTTGCGACATACGCTGCGTGGTGATGCTGTCGTCGCCAAAAGCGTCGGCAAACATGCTGCGGTAAACCGGGCGTGCCTGCAGTTTGGCAAGCACATTGGGCAAGGTTTCATCCATTTCCACCGGATTTTCAATCGGGGCAATGGGTTGAGATTCGATGTGATTGATACCGCCGTCGTGCATGAACCGCGTATGCCAAACGAGATTGAATAAGCCCGGTGCATTGCGGGTTCCGAGCAAACCATCAACGCCGTGACTGAAATCGTGCTCGAAATGGGCAAAGGCGGCAAATTGCTGGTGGCAGCTTCCGCAAGATGTTGAATTATCGCGCGAGAGGGCTGGTTCGTAAAACAGTTTCCTGCCAAGTTCAAACCGTGCTTTTGTCACCGGATTGTTGGTGAAATCATAAGCCGGCTGCGGAAATCCGGGCGGCACTACAAAGCTGATATTGTCATCAATAGCTTCAGCCAGTTGAGGATCTTTAGAACAGCTATGCACAAAAACTACAATGGCCGGCAAAAAAATACTCAGCTTCAGTAAGGGCTTTTTGCGAAAAAAGTTCATCCGCAGCTTCATTATGTAATGTTAACTATTAATGGATATCTCTTAAAAACTCAAAAGATACCTGACTAGTTTTGAATGCTCAGTACCGAAAACATACTTGCGTAATTGTTGGCAATGGCTACTGAGTTAGCTCCCGGGTTCATTACATTATTCACCGTTGCAAAACTAATTGTTGTGCTTCCAGCAAACCAACGCAATGCATCGTTTTTCATGTTGATTTGTGAACCCGTAGTTGAAGTAACTACAGCCTGAGCAGATCCGAAAGAAGGCGACACCACACGCTGACCGGCATTCTGACCGGCATAACCGCCGATGTGGAAGATAATATTATCGGCAGAAGCTGTTGAATTGGGGGCTTTACCTTCCAACTTAGCCATAATGTAGCCGGTGCTCCAAGTCCAGAACATTCCGTTTACCGGATCGAGTGCGCCTGTTTGTGCACCTGAAATATTGCGGATGCTGTCAACTCCAATCATAAACGACATGCTGGTGTAGGTGGCCGCAGGAACTCCGGTAATATCAATAACTCCAGAAGCTGCGGTAGCGGCATCTACCAAATGATAGCTGTCTGGCTCAGCCCAAACGTTTCCGCCGGCATCAGTGAGTTTGATGTTGCTGATGTAATACTTGTACATACGGATTGAAAACGAATCGCCGGCTGCATTCTGGTAGCGCAAGGGAGAACTGGCAATAATCATTGAATCGCTGCCTACCATGTTTTTGATGCTGATGCGTACTGTGTTCGCGCCAACAGGTCCGGGATTGTTGTTGTTATTGTTGTTATTCCCGTTATTGGTTGTGTCTTCGGGCTCGGGCACCGTGTCTTTTTTACAGGCAGTAAATGCGAGTGAAGCAGTAAATAAAGCAGCAAGCAGAAGTCGGTTCATTTTCATGTTGTTACAGTTAATTTATTGAGCTTAGTAAAGATACATAAAACAAAACAGGAAAGTTTACTTTTCATTGTAGGGCAACTATAAATTAATCTGATTCTCATCAGTTTCAAAATTTAGTTTGTTGTGCCGTTTTTTGAACCTCATCAGCAAACACGTCTTTTATTGCTCTTTTCTGCGTTCTGGCTATTGCCCAAAGTTTTACTTCGTTTAAGCCCAGTACAGGCATAGTTTGTGCTAATCCGTGAGGCAATTTTTCGAGTTCATTAAACAGCTGCTGCATTTTTTCTTGCTTATCGGCCGCTGAATTCACATTTTTAAGCAATCCGATGTACTTTAAAACAATAAGCTCAAAGTTGCCCGGCGTTACTTTTTTGCTGAAATGCAATTTGCCCGAACGCAGCAGCGAATCGCTTCTCGCTTCATCATTCAATTCATAATTCAAAATAGTAAACATCAATAATGCAAAGTCGCGAATATCTGTTCGGACTTTAGTATTGGGTAAACGCTGTATATTAATTAATGTCTGGTGTGCAGCCTGAAAATCTTCAGCTAAAAACTGTGCTACAGCAAAATTGCAGAGGAACGGAAGTACCTGTGTTTCGCTGAGGTATTTTTCTTCTGCGTTGAGCCATTCCTGTATTTCAAAAATCAGCGCAGGAATGGCTTCAAAATTTGCCCTGTTCAGCGCAAGTATAAATTTGTTATGAAAAAGTGTTTCTCTGAAAGTTCTGAGCGAATCGGCCGGCAATCCTTCAAATCCTTTTAGCGACATTAAATCGGTATGAACCATTCCCGGATCAACCGGCGAAAAGAAGCAAACGTTTTGATAGTATTTGCAAATCGTCATCAATAATTCGGGCTGATCGGCTTGCCAGTATGTATTCTGTTTCCATGTGTTCAGCAATTGGCGGTAGCGTTCAATAGCCGGTTCCGGATTGCGCAGATAGAGATCGCGGATTCCGGTAATATTTACGGCAAGTGCATTTTCAGTATAACTTCTTGCCGTAAGTGCATCATCAACAAGCGGAGAATTTGCAAGCTGAACAACGCTGTCAACAATCTGAGGATTTCTTGAAAATGGATTGTGTTTGGCAAGCTTAAGCAGCGCGTTATGTCTGTAATGCAGTTCGGCAAACACTTGCTGTTTAAAAAGCACTTCTGTTTCCTCTGCTCTCAACTCTCCGAGGCTTTTTTCGGGTTGATCTGTTGTATTGGTCATGAGCAGTTTAAGCTCAATTTCTATACACTGCAAAATGATTGTGTAGCGACAGCATTCGTAAGCCAGTTTTTTTGATTTACGGATCAACCGTACTGCAGGCTGATAAAGTTTTTTACCGATCAGAATATTCGCATCCTCTAAACTATGCCGGAGTACAGCATCCGTTCCGGCATCTTTCGCCAGCAAACGCAAACTATCAAGTATCAGCTCACGAAGTCGAACTGCAAGTGTGGATACATTAACCGAAAAGGCTGCCTCAGACGGAATTGCCTCTCCTTCTTTTGAATGATTCAGCCAGTCAAAAAAATCGAGCAACTGACTGCCTGCTCCTGCCCTGGCTTTACCGATTAGCGTTACAAAACGCTTCTCTGCCGGAGTAAGTGTTTTTACCCATTTTTTAAGATCTTCGGCAGGCGACATAAGAATTGGATTGTAGTTGAAAACCTGAAATTTAGTAAATGTTAAAATGATAAACAGGGTTAGTAATGTAAAATCGGATTGTATTTTTTCAGTCTGATACCGGTTTGCAATGCCGGCCAATCCATCACTAATCTTGCACCATCATTACATCACTAAACATCATTAAACTTAACAAGTATGGCAATCACATCTGTTCAATTAAGTACTGCATCAAACGTGTCTGTTCAACTCACTAACAGAATGATGCAAACGTATTACAGTCTGGAACGGGGAAAAACAATTGAGCTTCAGCAAATCATTGAACCTGAAACGCTGTTCAGTATGCAACCCGATTTGACCGGTGTAAGCATTATTACATTATTGTTAAGTGAAAATAACAGACTGATTTTAGACCGCGATCAGTCGCCGGATTGGGAAAGCCGGGAAGGCCACGATGAAAATTTTGTATTCGTGTTCAAAGGCGGCAAGGTACAACTCGCTATTTCTTTTGCCGAAATCGACAGCCAAATAATTATTGTTGGCACTGTGCCCACACCCAATAGCTAAAGGAGCAGGCAGGCAAACCAGCTAACCACTCACATTAATTCTGACCGCATTTCTGAACTCAAAAAGTTTGGGGTAGCCTGCTATTGCCTGAACTGAAAAGTATGATCATAGTGGAGCAGCAACCACTCCCGATACAGCGGGGAAAAAACGGATTGACTGCACAATTCAATGCAGAGGCCGAAGCCGAAAAGCCATACGAGTAGGCAAAAAACAAAATCCATGACACCAACTACGTTAAAAACCGGATCAAGCGATGTAATGTTTACACTCATTACGCTTGATAATTACATCACCGTTGACATTAACCCCGACGGCATACAGGGCGGCGGCACAATGGGCTGGAATCGCGTATTAGAAATGAACAACGCCGGTTTCGGACCTGCCGAAAGCAACAATGGTTTGGCAACTATTGACCTTACTCCATACCTAACAGCCTACCAACAATCAGGAGCTAAAAGTGTAAACCTTGCAATTGTGGTTTCAAACTGGACAGGAGGCGGATCAGTAAAGGGAACAATTACATGGCCCGGAAACGGTTCCGAAAATTTTGAAAATTTGGATATTCCAAGCTGGTCATCAACACAGCTTGCTTATACCTTAGTTCTGTAAAAGCAAGAACCAACAAACGCCCCTGTTTTGCTAATCGCGGACAGGGGTGTTTTTTTTTGCAGTAATTGATGTAGGTAGAAAAGTGTTTTTGAGATTTCTAAAACATGCCCCTCTTTTGATATTTATAGGGAGTGTAAATTAAACTGTGCTATTTTGATTTGATTCATTTCTTAGCACCTAAGCAAGCAACTTCAGTTTCAACCGT
>JBKDHA010000094.1:0-26524 GCA_046335555.1 Bacteroidota bacterium | reverse complement strand
TGGCTCAGGAGGACAAAACCTTTCTAGGTGGCTCAGAAGGACAAAACCTTTCTAGGTGGCTCAGGAGGACAAAACCTTTCTAGGTGGCTCAGGAGGACAAAACCTTTCTAGGTGGCTCAGAAGGACAAAACCTTTCTAGGTGGCTCAGAAGGACAAAACCTTTCTAGGTGGCTCAGGAGGACAAAACCTTTCTAGGTGTCTCAGAAGGACAAAACCTTTATAGGTGTCTCAGGAGTACAAATTCATTTTAGCAGCCCCTTGTCTGTCTGAGCGGCAGCCGAAGACAGACAAGTGCCCTCATTCTAATTTTCCACCCCACAGTCGGCAATCCTCAAATCCATTTTCCAGCGCCGGTTGTGCATCAAACAATCCAAACACCGCCGAACCACTCCCACTCATCGCAGCATAGTAAGCCCCAGCATCGTACATCTGCTGCTTGAGCTGTGCAATGCGCGGATGGTTCTGAAAAACATTCAATTCAAAATCATTTACCAATAAGTCTTTCCAGCGGTTTCGCGGCTCGTTCAGCAGAATGTTTTCGAGATTATTTGCCGGCGTTTTTGGCGTAATGCCGCGATATGCTTCTGGTGTGCTGACGTGGATGCCGGGATGCACAACCACAATGTGCGTGCCGGCCAGCGAAAGCGGAATGCTTTCATAAACATCGCCTTTTTGCTCGGCAAGCACCGGGCGGTTGGCGATGAAAAAAGAACAATCTGCCCCCAACTGCCGAGCATAGTGGTGCAATTCGCCCCAAGCCAAGCCGAGTTCAAAAATTTCATTGATGGCTTTGAGGAAAAAAGCGGCATCCGAAGAGCCGCCGCCCAAACCGGCACCTATTGGTACTTGCTTATTGAGATGCACCGTAACGCCGGGCATCGGATAATCGGCCGAAACCAGATTGTAAGCTTTAACCAACAAGTTTTCGGCCGGATTGCCCGGCACCGGAATGCCCGAAAGTGTTAATGTAACGCCGGGAGTTGTATCGGCCGAAGGCTGTACCTCAAGCACATCACACCAACCAATTGGATAAAAAACAGTTTCGATGTTGTGATAACCATCGGCACGCTTCTCGGTAACGTGCAGTCCGAGATTGATTTTGGCATTGGCGAAAACTTCCATTGCCACGAAGGTAAAGGCTAGGCTGCAATTTTCGGCAATAACGCAGCGCACTAACTGCCAGCCACTTGCATTTTAATGCCGTTTTCCCTCAATTTCTTACCTTCGCCATTCGGACCAAACTAAATACCTCGATGAATTACCTCGATTTTGAGAAACCGATTGCAGAGCTGACCGAGCTTCGTGATAAAATGGTTCAAACCGCCGAAAAAAGCGGTGTTGATGTGTCGGGATCACTGCAGGAGATTGAAGAAAAAATTGCGACAAAACGCAAAGAAATATACAGCTCCCTCACACCGTGGCAGCGTGTTCAGGTATCGCGTCATCCCGACCGTCCCTACTCGCTCGACTACATCAAAACCCTTACCGATGGCAATTTTGTAGAGCTTCACGGCGACCGCACGGTGAAAGACGACAAAGCCATGATTGGCGGTTTGGGGATGTTCAACGGGCGCTCGGTGATGTTTATCGGGCAACAGAAAGGCCGGAATACCAAGCTGCGTCAGTTTCACAACTTCGGAATGCCAAATCCGGAAGGCTATCGCAAAGCGCTGCGCCTGATGAAAATGGCGGAGAAATTCGGAAAGCCTGTCGTTACTTTCATTGATACACCCGGCGCATTTCCGGGTCTCGAAGCCGAAGAGCGCGGACAGGGCGAAGCTATTGCCCGCAACCTGCTCGAAATGGCCCGGCTCAAAGTGCCAATTATCTGCATCATTATTGGCGAAGGAGCTTCGGGCGGTGCGCTCGGCATTGGAATCGGCGACCGCGTGCTGATGCTCGAAAACTCATGGTATTCGGTTATTTCTCCCGAAAACTGCTCCACTATTCTCTGGCGCAGCTGGGATCATAAAGCACGCGCAGCAGAAGCCATGAAACTTACTGCGCAAGATATGCTCAGTCAGGGATTAATCGACGGAGTTATCCGCGAACCTATAGGCGGAGCGCATACCAACTGGGATGAAATGTTCGCAATTATGAAAACCGAACTTCAGCACCTGCTCGATGAAGTCATGCCAATAAATCCTGAAGAACGCATGAATCAGCGCATCGAAAAATTCTGCAAAATGGGTGTAGTTATCGAAAACTAACCCTGTTTATTATTTTTCTATTAAAAACACGGCTATGTCCGTGTTTTTTTGCTTTACAATATACAGTACAACAAGCATTTACAAATTCGTCTGCCATATCCCTTTTTTAGTCGAAAAATATTCGGTTTACCGGGTGTTAACAGCTATTTTCGCAGTTGACCAAAAGGTATGCAATTTCTCCCAATCCGAATCATTATTGTAGTCACTTGCCTGTTGTCGTTTTTAACGGCATCGGCAAGCCGTTACAATTTCCGCAGCTTTTCAGTTGCCGAAGGTTTGGCACAGTCGAGAGTCTTTGCAATTACACAAGATTCGAAAGGATTTATTTGGGCAGGCACTGCGGGAGGTTTAAGCCGGTTCAATGGTAAAACATTCAGAAACTATTTTCTGGAAGACGGCTTGCCGGATAATCGCATCAACAGCCTGTGCAGTTCGCCAGGTTATTTATGGATCGGCACAAGCCGCGGGCTTTGCAGTTGGAATGGCCAACGATTCGAGAAACCAAAACAAAAAACCGGACTCGACGGAACGCCAATAAAAAAATTAGTTTGGGGCAGCGGCTTGCTGTATGTTGTAACTACCTCCGAGATCTATACCGTTCGTGAAAATGTTCCGGGAGGTTCGTTTACTGTTGACTCTCTCAATGCCCGTAATTTTTCGGTAATGCCGCAGTTCTCGACTGCGCAGCTTGATTTTGATGGTAATCTTTGGGTAGCCACTACCGATGAAGGAATCTACGGGTTGATCTGGAACAAAAGTCGTATTGCTCGGGAATCGCGAAATCAATGGATGACAACGACCAGCAAATTTGCGGGACGCACAACAGAAGTACTACATCTTGTTAACGATACCAATCAGTTTGGCCGAAACATAACCTCGCTTACACTTGACCTGAAAGGCAATTTGTGGTTCTGTGACCTTGCCGAAGGTGTGGGGCGAATTTTAATGGAGAAAAACAAACCGCTGATTATTCAAAGCACACTTGTTACAGCTTCCGGCAATGACCTTTTCCCCAAACGCCGTTACCGAACAATTATTTGCGACAGTGCCGGCTCAATATTAACCGGAACCGATGGCGGCGGTATGTATCGCCTTCGTGCAATTGACAGTAAAGGCAATTATTCTCTCTCTGAATCACAACTGCAGGAGTTTAGCTACGAGAGTGGTCTGCGAAGTAATCATATTATCAGCTTGTTTGTTGATGATGAAAAAAATCTTTGGATCGGTACGCTCAACGAAGGTTTAGTGCGACTGAACGGCGAGAAATTTATCACCTACATTCCACCCGAACGATTTGAAGGTGACAATACGCTTTGTGTTTACAAAGACAGCTACGGATTAATTTGGAGCGGTATGTACGGAGGCGGTGTAAGCTGCAATTTCACCAACGACTCTGTAGAGAATTACCTCTGGGAGCGCGGTATTTGTGAAAGCATTATTACAAGCATTACCGAAGATAAATATCACAGTCTCTGGTGCGCTACTGTAGGTGGAGGAATCAGTATTTTACCCTATGCCAATCGTACTAAAAAAGAGGATGCCTTTATTTGCCTGAATTCCGAAAACGGCTTACCCTGGGATTTTGTATCTGTTGTTTATACCGATAGAAGTGGCCGTATTTGGGCCGGTATGCAAACCGGCGGCGTTGCACTGATCACCACTTCGGGGCCGGAAGGACCGTTCAATATTTATCAGGTTGGCGAAGACGAAGAGGCGCTGAACAGTGGACGCATTGCAGCAATCTATCAGGATAAAAAAGGCGATATCTGGGTTTCTGCGGTAGGACATGCTCTAGTGCAGCTTACTGAAGATTCTAAAATTAAAAACACATACCTCGCATCTGATAATCCGGTTTACGGTGAAATCAGTAGCATTAATGAAGACCAGTTCGGAAACATTTGGTTAGGCACTGCAAACAATGGTATCGTTATTCGCAAGAACAACAAACAAATAAAATATACGGATGCCGGAACTGCCGATAAGGATGAAGTAGTTACTACTCAAAACAGTAATCTTTCAAACAATATTATTACCGGCTTTTTGCCCGACGGAAACAGGTTGTGGGTAACTACCCGTCTTGGTATAAATCGTATTTCATTTAATACAAGCGGCAGCATAACATCTATACGAACATATACACAGGAAGGTGGTCTTAATACGGTTGAAATAAATCCAAATGCTATTACAAAAGATCAGCGTGGTGATATTTGGCTGGGTTCTGTAACCGGATTAACACGATTCATGCTCAGCAACGATATTGAAAAATATCCGAATCCGCACCTGAACATTGAAGAGGTTTTGCTCAACTATAAAGACATTCACACCTTCATCGATAAAAACGATAAAAGTTCATTTTTTAGTTTCGATAGTTTGCGCGGCTGGTTCGGATTCCCGAGCAATCTGAAACTGCCCTACTCCATGAATCACCTTACGTTTGTGTATTCGGGCATTCAGCTGAGTGCGCCGGAACGCATTATGTATCAGTTCAAACTCGAAGGGTTTGATGATGACTGGAGTCCGCCAACAAAAGAAACCCGTGCCGTTTTTTCGGGGCTTAAACCGGGCGAATATACATTCATGGTAAAGGCCTGTAATGCCGACGGGATTTGGATGAGCGAGTCGGTGAATTATAAATTTACAGTACTCGCGCCATTTTATTTAACCTGGTGGTTTTATCTTATTATCGGTATTCTGCTTATCGGCAGCATATTCGCAGTGATTATTATTCGTGAGCGCACCGCTCGTCTGGCACGCGAAAAACTTGAACGCCTCGTTCACGAACGCACTGCAGAAACAGTGAAGCAGAAAGAAGAACTCGAAGAACAGGCGCTGTTGATTCAAACCAAGAATCGCGACATCACCAGCAGTATCGAATATGCGCAGCGTATTCAGCAAGCTATTCTTCCTGAAACCAATCAGCTTCAAAGTTATCTCTCGGATCATTTCATTATCTATCAGCCCCGCGACATCGTAAGCGGCGATTTCTACTGGATGGCGGAGAAAGATGAAATAATCTATTTAGCAGCTGTAGATTGTACCGGACATGGTGTTCCCGGTGCGTTCATGTCGCTCATCAGTTATAATCTGCTGAATGAATCGTTAGTGGTTTCAAGTACAAAAATTTCTGATGTACTCGAAAATCTTCGCTTGAGTCTCTACAACCAGCTAAAAAAATATGACGAGGAATCAATTATTTATGATGGACTCGACATTGGTCTGATCAGCTACGATCCGCGAACCGGTATTCTTTCAATTACAAACTCCAATCGTCCGGTATTCCTTATTTCGGGTAATGAACTCACGCATATTAAATCGTGCAAAACGACTATCGGAGGTGTTCAATACTCAACTACGGAAAAATTTGATGCTGAACAGGTAATTGTAAAAAAAGGAGACAAGGTGTATTTATTCACCGATGGTTATACCGATCAATTCGGCGGCCCAAAAAACAAACGGTTCGGACGCGCCAGTTTTGAACGAATGTTGCTCGAAATTTCAGATATGCCAATGGCAGAACAACGAAATATATTAATCAGACGTTATAACGAATGGCGAGGTGTTCACGAACAAATGGACGATATGCTTGTAATTGGTATAGAAATCTGATCACTATGGAACATGTCAATTTTTTGATGCTGATTGATGATAATGAAATCACTAATTTCTATCACGAAGACATACTGCGTGATCTCGAAATTATTAACCGGTTTCAGATTTTTAGTACATCTGCCAGCGCACTTGATTATTTAAAAAAGGTATTCGCCGGAGAAGCTGAACGTCCTGACCTTATTTTGCTTGATTTGAAAATGCCTGAAATGGATGGCTTTGATTTACTGAATGAGCTTGAGGAATACAACCATGACGAAACGGAGAAATTGAAAATTGTAATTCTGACTTCTTCTACGCTTAAACGCGACCGTGAAATGGCTGATCGTTTTCCTTTTCTCTCCGGTTTTATCGAAAAACCCGCAACAGATGAAAAGTTGCGCAACTTAATTGCTTCGCTCTGACAAGCCGATTACGTTTTATGAATTGATCGTCAATAAACCCTGTCGGCAATCTGTAACAACTGTGGTTTAACTTTGAGTCTGTGACGGTTACATTCAGTAACACTAATATCAAACCGCAGCACACCGGAGTCATCTATGGTAAAACAAATTGCGGCTCCTTTTCCGCAATAGCCGCTGCGTTCCGAAACAAGAAGTACAGGTTTAGTTGCGATTACATTGCTGATTTCTTTAATAGCAGATGATCGAGATGCCGGTACAAAAACAATATCACAACCCTCAGATTCCGCTGCTGTGTTGATCTTACGAACCTCAATAGTCATGTGCCGTACTTTTCGTGTTTCGGCAAGTGTATTGAGTTCGGCTATAATTTTTGAATTTCCAAATACTCCATAAACAAATGTGGTTTTACCCGTTTCTCCCGGCCACTCAATATTCTTTGCAAAACTATGCAGCAGAAGTGTATATGATTTATAATTGACTTCCTGATAACTTGAATAAGCACCAGTAAACAGCAGAAAAGCAGAAGCAAAAAACAATATTCGCACACCAGTTTGCATACGATGCGAATATACAATTTAATATCCGAGGTTACTTGTTTTGAATTTTTCGGATAAATTGAATTTCAAAAAACAAGTATTTTTGCGTCTGTTACAGCCAATAAGAATTAGAACTCATCTCAAAATTGTTTTTCGAGATTTTTCCAAGTATTTTTTGATATGGCGAATATCATTTCGCAGCACATAGTGGTCCCAACGGAATTGTTGGGATGAGCAAGAAAGGATGTGAAGCCAGGTCAAAAAAGACGCAGTGAAAAAGCCGGAAGGATAATATTGAGATGAGTTCTAATAAACCCTGTCGGCTATTTGCAGAAGTTGCGGCCTGACCTTTAGTTTGTGCTGAGTACAGGCCTTCGTATTCACATCAAAGCGAAGTGTGCCGTCTTCATCAACACTAAAACTGATTGCGGCACCTTTCTGGCTGTAACCCGGCCGTTCGCATACAAGCAAAACAGGTTTGCCGGCAATTGTAGTATTGATTTCTTTCACAGCAGCCGAACGCTGAGAAGGCACAAATAAAATATTGCAGTCTGCGGCTTCAGAAACGGAGTTTATAATACGAACTTCAATATTCATGTTCCGTACTTTCTTGTTTCCCGACAGAGCCAGTAATTCATTGTAGATTTTTGATTGGCCATAAACTCCGTAAACAAAGTTTTGGCGGCCAGCTTCATTCGGCCAATCTATATTTTTCGCAAAACTATGAAGCAATAAAGTATATGACTTGTAATTCACCTCCTGATAACGCATACCTGCTGATGTAAAAAACATCAGTGACATAATCAAAACGAGTATGCGTGAAAAAAGCAGCATCAGAAATACAAATTGAATTGGGGCGGTTTACTTATGCAGGACAGGATGCCAGGTAATACGTATTAAAAACTCGCGGGATAATGAAGTTGTTGGTGCCAGTCCGCCATTATAGGGCTGTCCAAACACAAAGCTTCTGTTCAGCAGATTATGGATTGAAACTGAAAGATCAAATCCGGGTAAAACATTTCTTTTATTTACTGTACCAGATAAAAGCACATCGGGCTTGTAACGAGCAACAATATAATCGCCCTGACTATCTATACCATTAAACAGATAACGTTCAGACATGAACAATCCGCTACAATTTAAGACCCATCCCGAATTTAGTTTTCGGGTAGCCATGAGTACAATTTTATGCTGCGGAAAATTGAGCAGGAGTTTATCGTTATCAGGAACTGAATTCAGTTCTGCTACAAAATCACTGTTTCTGCTGTAATACGACCAACTGGCACGGAACTGATGAACAGCATCACGCCAGATAAATTCCGTTTCAGCACCATAGCTGATTTGTCTTTCTTCGTTAATATAATCTTCGCTTCCGGTCACTTCATCAAAAACATAATGAATAGGATTTTGAAGATCTGTTCTGAAAATATTGGCATTGATATAAGCATTGCGATTGAACTTGTAGCCTATCTCAAACTCACCAACAAATACATATTCAGGTCGAATTGGGTTGAGCGAATCCTGAATATCTATATTCTCTAATGTGGGAGCTTTGAAAGATTGATTCGCTAAGATTTTAAAACTGAAACGCTCAAAGTTTTTGGTGATTGCCAGTCGTGGCACAAGTGCAGAGCCATAAGCTGAGTTAAACTCACCTCTAACTCCGGCAATAACATTAAACCAATATGTTTTCCATATTACTTCAGTATAAGCCGATTGATTGCGAACGGCAAAAATTGCACTATCGTTTATGTTGAATTTTAGTGAGTCTATATTTGTTTTCCCCTCATCAATAAAGGCTTGAAGACCAAAATTCACAGAAAGATTTCGGGTGAATGAGTAACCAAAATTACTGGTAAACCTGGTGCGTTTCCCTGTACGGTCGTAGGGTTCAATATTTCTGATTTGTGTTGTCGTTCTCCACGGCCTGTCGGAACCCAAATTTATACCTGTGCTGAAAGTCCAGCCGGAAGAAAATTTGCGTGCGTAATTTATAGATGCCCTGAACTGATCAAAATGACTTGTGTAATTTAATCCGCTGTAAACACTGTCGTAAGGTGCACGGGTATCCATTTCGTGCTGCCTGTACATAAGAATAATGTTCAGGCCATGCCCAGAAATATTAATTGCGGCATCTTTTCGTCGTATTTCAGAGTCTTGCCGCATATTATAACTGCTTCCGTATATATCTGTAAATCGCTGATCGCTTAGTATTGATGTTCCTAAACCACCACGCACACCTAAATGCCAGCCATCATTTGAATGTGTATTCCAGGAAAACTCACCGTTTGAACGTGTAAATCCGGATTGTGATGACCCTACAGAAGTTGAAACATAAGCGCCTTGCTGATCTGTTACATCACGGGTAATAATATTGATAACCCCTAATGCTGCAAAACCTCCGTTAATAACAGATCCGGGACCGCGAACAACTTCTACACGTTTTATAGATGTAATTGGAAAATCATTGCTGAATGTGTAGAAGCCAAACATAATCTCGTTCATCTCTACTACGTCAACAGCAATGAGCATTTTTCCCTCTGCAGCCCATTGTCCGCGTATTCCGATAGAAATAACTCCTTCAACATCGGTTCCGAACTCAATACCGGGCACTAAGCGCAGCACATCTATAAGGTCACGCGCACCGGAATTACGGATTTCATCGGCAGTAATTACGGTAACAACATTGGGGGTTTCGCGGGTAGAAAACGGGCGCTGTGAGGCTGCTTCAATACGGGCATTTAGTTCAGACTCTGTAACCGATGAGCTGTCTAATGCTTTCAGCCGCAGTAATTCTTCGAGCGAAAGCTCAGGAATCGTATCAGTGGGCGTTACTTGCGCCTGTGCAAATGCACAAAGCAGTATCGCAAACAACATTAGAATACTTTTTCTCAGCAACATGGGGCGGCTGTGCATTTCAGAATCAAATTTAGTCTGTTTAATCTATATTACTTCTGTTTAATGATGAAGATTTATCAAGTTTAATAAACGGCTCAACACATATCATTAAACAGACATAGAGACAACACTATATTGGTAAAAGGTCTGAAATCTTTTACTAATAAACTCTGTCTGCGATTTGCAACAACTGCGGACGAACCCTAAGTTTATGGCGGGTACATTCAACAGTATTTATATCAAAACGAAGCGTACCTTCATCATCAACAGTAAAACTGATTGCTGCTCCTTTTTGACAATATCCGCCACGTTCACACACCAGCAGAACCGGTTTACCTTCTATTGATTTATTTATATCTTTTACAGCCGCAGATCGTTGAGCGGGAACAAAAAGAATATCGCAAGCGGCTGCTTCGGCTGGGGTATTTATTGTGCGCACTTCAATGCTCATATTCCGCACTTTTTTGGTGCGCGATAATGCGACGAGTTCATCGTAAATTTTCGACTGTCCGTAAACACCATAAACAAAAGTTGCGCGGCCTGTTTCATTTGGCCAGTCAATGTTTTTGGCAAAGCTGTGCAGCAATAAAGTATATGACTTATAATTTACTTCCTGATAACGCACACCCGCTGCCGTATGCACGAGCATAGGCAAAACAAACAGGAGTATGCGAAACAGATTACTCATTTATTTTTGCGGCTGAATTGCGGGTGTTTGTTTACTGAAATCGGGATGCCAGGTGAGGCGTAATACAAACTCGCGTGAGAGTGCATTAATTGGAGCAAGTTCCCCGGTATAAGGCAAACCAATTGGGTAACTCCTGTTAAGCAGATTGTGAATGGATACGGATACATCAAACCCTGGAAAAACATTTTTCTTTGTTAGTGTACTCGAAAGCAGTGCATCCGGATTAAATTTTTCTATGATGTACTCGTCTGAGGTGTCGAGTGACGTAATCAAATAACGCGCCGAAATTAATTGCCCGGTAAAATTAATGGCTAAATCGTTAGGGAAAACGTGTGTGCCGGTAATTGCAATTTTATGTTGCGGAAAATTAAGAAGGAGTTTTGAGTTATCGGGGACAGCATTAGCTTCATTAACCGGCATTCCATTTACCGAATAATAAGACCAGCTGATTCGAAGCTGATTGATTTTCCCGCGATAAATATATTCTGTTTCCGCTCCGTAACTTATTTGTTGTGAGTCATTTCGGTAATACTCATAAGCAGTATTCGGATCGTAAAAATACTGTATCTGATTACTTACAAAGGTTCTGAAAAAATTAACATTTATATACGCCTTTCGGCTGATTTTATATCCAAACTCAACTTCTGTAACCCATATTAATTCAGGACGGAGCTGAGACAAAGAATCCTGTGTATCAATATTCTCCATGGTCGGAGCTTTAAAGGATTCATTTATCAATGCTTTAAAGCTGAACCGATCAAAGTTTTTGGTAATCGCCAGACGAGGCACAAAAGCATAACCATATTCCGAATTATATTCAGTACGGGCTCCGGCAATTATATTAAAGAAATTGGTTTTCCAGATTACTTCACAAAAAGCAGATTGGTTGCGAAGTACCAGACTCACACTATCAGTTAAAATAAACAGAGCGCCGTTATCAAGCACACGTCCCTGATCTATAAACGACTGAAGACCAAAATTGACTGAAATATTGCGTGTGAGTTTATGACCAATTGAACTTGAAAAGCGTGTACGTTTTACAGAGCGGCTGTATGGAGCGTAACCGGTAAAGCTGGTTATAGTTTCCCAAGGTCTGTCGAGACTAAAATGAAAAGCAGCATTAAAACTCCAGCCTCTCGTGTTTTTATGGTTCCACGTTGCTGATGCACGATATTGAAGTAAGCGATTCGAAAATTTTTCAGGGGCGATAACATATCCTAATGGAGCCTGCGTTTCCATTTCATATTGCCGGTACATGAGTAAGATATTCAAACCGTGACCGCTTACCGAGGCAAAAGCATCTTGTCTTTTGATTTCAGAGCAAAGTCGCATATTATAAGAATCTCCGTTAAAGTCAGTATATGTCTGATCGCTGCGAAGCGCACTTGCCATACTTCCTCTTGCCGAAAGATGCCAGCCACCTTGAGTATTTGTGTTCAATAATATATCAGTACCGGCTCGGGAAAAACCGGTTTGTGTTGATCCGCCGTAAGAAGTAACTTTTACTCCCGGGGTTTCGGTTAGATCGCGGGTAATTATATTGATTACTCCTAAAGCTGCATAACCTCCATTTACAATTGAACCCGGCCCGCGTACTACTTCAACTCGCTTAATCGAAGATATCGGAAAATCATTCCCAAACTGGAAAAAGCCATACATGGCTTCATTAACCTCTACACCATCAACAGTAATCAGCATTTTACCTTCTGCAGCCCATTGTCCGCGAATACCAATTGACACAGAGCCTTCCACATCGGATCCGAATTCGATTCCCGGAACCATACGCAGCACATCTATCAAATCGCGCGCTCCTGAATTTCGGATTTCATCGGCTGTGATTATGGTAACAACATTGGGAGCTTCGCGTGTTGAAAACGGACGCTGTGAAACGGCTTCAATCCGGGCATTCAGTTCTGCCTCTGTAACCGATGAACTGTCGAGTGCTTTCAGTTGAAGCAATTGTTCAAGCGTAAGCTCAGGAATTGTGTCTGCCGGCTGCTGTGCAACTAAAAATCCGCAATTAAATACAATTGCAACAATAATACTCAGCCGCAAACGTGTAAATATCATCTGGGTCGCAAGGGTTTTGACGCAAATGTACGTTGTTCGGTTCAAAAATTGTTCTGCAATTGACTCAAATACCGGAAAACACTTAAACGAGCGTTACAACTTGTTTCATGATTTCTTGAGGAGTAACAACAAACAACTTAGCGGTTGTGCCAAAGTTCGAAATCAACAACCGTTGATGCTGCCGGAACAGTTTGAATAAGTTGAGCTCCTGAATAATTATAGATATTAATGAAAGAACCCTCTGCGGCGAACACAAAATTATTTTCAGGATCATACCTGATAACCTGTGCAAGAGTACCTGTATGCCACGGAATTACTCCAATCGGATTCATTGTAAATGTGCTGATGGTGCCGTTTGTAAAGGAAAGCAGTTGTGTATTGTTGTTTACTTTACAGGCAGAAATAAGTAATGTACCGGCCGGCAGCGTGTAGGGTTGCCAGATTGTATTGGCAAAACAATCATACAAATAAATATAACCTTGTCCGGCATTATTACCATACACAAATACAGAAACAGAATCGTTTGGCACAATGTCAACAACATCTATTGCAAGCGGATATTGTTGTAATGCGCCACCGTTCAGTGCATCGTACACCGCCACCTGCCGAAGCGTTGCTGATGCATCCTGCTCGGCGGTAACTGCATATCGTCCTGTTCGGGCAATTTTATACGGCCGCATTCCGGCACCGCAGGAAACATTAAATGCAGAAACTCCGTTGCTTTCAAATGCCCGCACTTTTTCGTCGCCATATTGTGCAGCCCATAAACGCCTGTCGAACTCACACAGCGAGCGCCATGCTGCCGGTGGTCCCTGCGGAACAGTAATTTGCCATGGCGAAACCTCTGTACTCAGCGGCTCACTGTGCAAGGTGCCGTTGTTGCTGCCGCTGATGTAGATCTGCTGCCACCACGAACTCAATGCCATATCACCAAAATCATGATTGTATTGCGCAAGCAGCTGAGGTTGCCACGAGGTATCTGCCCGATACACATTGGTTTGAAATGCCTGCGGCTGCGTTACAAAACAAAGACCTTTTAAAGCACGCGGCACTTGCGAAAACTGCAGCTGTGTAAACTTGCGAACGGTGTTGAAACCATCACTCAGTTGCACTTCTATATAACAATTACCGGAAGTAACCCGCGGATCGTTGAGTAAGTAATTTAGTGAAACAATTTGCTCGCGACCACTGAGCGATTGAACTACAGACGGAAAAACCGGAACCAGCGATGTGTTTACAACACGCACAACATACTCGGTAAGTTGCTCGTTGTCGGTAAACTTTAATTCGAGATGCAGCGTGTCATAAGTTGATGCGTTAATGATTGAGGTTGGCTGAATAATCGTAATCTCAGGAGGTTGTTCATCATTGCTTCGGTTACAGGAACCGAGCAGAGAAATTACAAAACAGAGAATAACTAATAATCGCATACCTCAAATTTAGCAGAAATGCTGACAGGCCTTTTGATAAATTTGACCGCGCTAACACTAATTAAGTGAATTGGTTTGGTTAATTTCGTTGTGAATGTATATACCTAAAGAATTCAGGCACGAAAACAAAGAAGAGCAGCTTGCATTTATTGCTGCACATCCATTTGGTTTGTTGCTGTGCAACGGAAGCATTGTTCCTGAAACCACGCATCTGCCTTTTACATCAGAACAATTTGGAGATACAATTCTGCTGCATTCACATCTATCGATAGCTAATCCGCAAGCCCGGCTTCTCAAGAATGGAGAGCGTGTAAAAGTTGTGTTTGCAGGTCCGCATGCATATATTTCACCTGAGTTGTACGACAAAGCTCAAAATGTTCCAACCTGGAACTATGCAGCCGTTCATATTACCGGAACATGCCGGGTTTTACCGGAAACCGAAGCAGCGACAAAGCTTCTCGAAAAAACGATTGAAAATTTTGAGCCGGCGTGGCAAGAAAAATTTAAAGCTCTTGACCAAACCTATTTTACATCGTTGTTGAAAGGCATTCTGGCTTTTACAATTGAAGCCGAAACAATTGAAGCGAAATTAAAAATCAGTCAAAACAAAACGCATAACGAGCAACACCGTATCACCGAAAGTCTTCTGCATTCGGCCGATCCTGCGGCTAAAGAGCTTGGAGAAACTATGCAAAAGTATTACAGCAAACGCAGTTCTGAATCATGAAAAAACTATTCCTCCTTTTTATTCCGGCTGCTTTATTACTAAGCGGTTCAAGAGTTTCTCCGCCATTGCCGCAAGGATCTGACGTATGGCTTTTTGACTGTGCCTATAACTTAGGAAAACCGCAACTTGGCGGCGGCTACAATGTGAGCAGCAGAAACGGCTACGACGATCAGCCTTCATTCAGCGATGGAGGTTCCTATCTGCTTTACACATCAGAACAAACCGGCGGACAAACAGAAATCATTCGTTTTGATCCGATGATGAAGCTGTCGAAACAAATGACGACAACTTCAGTAAGCGAATATTCGCCGCAGATGATGCCGGGCAACAAATATTTTTCTTGTGTTGTGGTTGAGAAAGACTCATCGCAGCGCATCTGGCGCTACCACAAAGTAACCGGCGAATCTAACGTATTGCTGCCAAAGGTTTATGCTGTTGGCTATCATTGCTGGTTCAACCCGAAAACAGTTTTCCTTTTTCAGATTGGTGAACCAAATATGCTGGTGATGGTAAACACCGGTAACAGCAAAAAACGTAACTGCGTAAGCAATCCAGGGCGCTGCATGCAAATCTGGAAAAGCCCGAAACGAAAACTCCTGCTTTACACAGAAATGAATCCCGACAGCAGCTGGACTGTAAAAGCGCTGAACGGAACAGGTATGACAGAGCAATCATTTGCACCGGTACAATTGCCCGCAGGAACTCAGGATTTTACAGTTGACGGGCTCAACAATATGATTGCAGGACAAGGCTCAAAACTGATGTGTTATAATCTAATTCGACGCGACGGCTGGCAGGAAATAACCGACCTGAAAGGCATTGGTATTACTAAAATTTCACGTCTTGCGGTTAGTCAGTCGGGCAACCGGCTGGCACTTGTAAATACAAAAGAGTAATTACGATAATGTACAAAACGAATAAGCAGTACGAGCTATCTGATGACCGCAGCCGGATTGACGGCGATTTTGTGCATCGTGAACTCAGCAAAAGCTACTGGGCTGAAGCAATACCGCGTGAGTTTACAGACAAGTCGATTGCCAATTCGCTGTGCTTTGGTATTTACAGCAATGGCACTCAGGTAGCTTTTGCGAGAGTGATTTCAGACTATGCAACCTTTGGCTATCTCTGCGATGTGATTGTAACTGACGAACATCGCGGAGCAGGTCTCGGAAAATGGATAATGGAGGCTGTAATGGAGCATCCCGAGTTACAAAGCCTCCGGCGTTTTATGCTTGCCACACTTGATGCGCATACCTTATATACCCGTTTCGGTTTCCAGCCTCCTAAAAATCCGGATCGCCTGCTTGAAATTGTGAAACCCGGAATGTATTAAGAGATGCAGGAGCAAAAAGGAAATACTTAGCTTTGACAACTATGCGCCTGCGAAATCTTTTTTTTATTGCCGCACTGTTTACAGCTACAATGCTTTCGGGGCAGGATCTGAAGTTCCTGGGCATTGAAGGTGTTTATTTCGGAATGCAGGAAACTGAATTGAAAGAAAAAGTGATCATCATGGACACTTCTTCTTCATATACAGATACCGCTTTTTATTTACGCAGCACAACCTGTCACCTTTACCGCCGCAATAACGAAAAACTGCAGCTCAACGGATTTACTGCCAGTTCGGTTGAGTTTGAATTTTGCGACGGAAAACTCGTTTATGTTTTTGTTACGGTAAACGGACAGGCACAAACCGAAGCCGCTTTCAGGGTATTAAAACAACGATTTCCAAAACTTATTTGTAAAAAAGAACCTTGTTATCGCTACGATACTAAATCAAAGAAACTGCGCATCATTGCCAACAACAACAGCAATAAGCAGGAATTAAGCTTTGTACTTATCGGATTATAACCAAACATCTTCTAATAAAAAAACAGCAGCGACAGGATGTATCCCGTCGCTGCCGTTACTTGTAATGTATCGTTTTTACTGAATTTGTTTTCCGTAGAAATCAGCAGCAATAAGCTGTTCGAGTGTTTTGCGTTCGCCTTTGTAAACAGCAGTAATCCACGCATCTGTTATACCTTTTGCAATGCACTGCTGGCGGAAAACTTCTGCTTCTTTAATGGTTTTAAACTCCCGCAAAGTAAATCGGGTAATGCTGTCGGGGTAAGCTATAATTTCAGCAGATCCGAATTCATTTAACTGCGGATACTTGAAATTTTCGGGATGGCGATAAGCTCCGATCTGCACTTTGTAAATCAATCCCGGCGAACAATAATTACCCGTTACTTCCAGAAACTTACTGTACACCTGCGGATCGTTGAGGGATTTATCTTTAAACCATGCAAGATTTACTGGTGTTGAGTTACAAGGCTTTTCAGCAAAAAACTCAGGAACTGTTTTACGCAACCCAAAGTAAAAAATGGTAACGATTGACTTTGCCGCAGCCGAGTCTTTCGACATCAGAAAGGCTTTAAAATCTTCTGCTTCTTTAAGGGTTTTCCAAGGTCCCATCTGATAGCGAATAGTTCCGTCGGGATATACTTTCTTTTCTATAGCAGAATATTGAGCAAGATAGCCAAGTTTAAAATCATTGGTATCTTTTACTGAAGCAAGTTCAAGCTTGTAGGAAAGCCCGTCTGACTGGAAAGTACCGTAATCATTCACAATTTTATCGTATCCTACATCGCTGTTGATTGTGGTTTCGAGTGTGCCTTTACGGCTTCTCACAACGCGGGTATCTTCGCGCGGCACATAATTGCGGCGTTTGTATTCTGATTTATAATAAACAGGTGTCGTTTTTCGCACACCATTATCAAGCACAGTTACTTCCGAATTACTTGCAATTGTCGAATCACGGGCAGCAATGCGTGCGCGATACAATTCAGCATCAAGCAGCGTTTTAAACGGACCAACCGAATAGCGCACATACCCCAATGGAGTGACTGTTCGCTGTATCTGCCCCATGTTTTCTACTTTCGACGAATCAAACAATGATGCTGTTTCATAAGTACCAAGTTCCAGCATAAATTGCGTTGTGCTGTCGTAGGTATCGCCATATTTTTTCAGTACCTGTTTATATACGCGGGCTTCAAAAACCTGGTCGTCCTGTTCGGCTTTTATAGCTTGTATTTGAGTATCTAATTTGCGCTGAAGGGTTCCGGAAGTATCGGCAATGGCGCTGGGAGGATTTGTAAATTTCGCAGAATCACCTCCCGCTGTTTGCGAAGTGAAATTGTAATCTTTATTCACCTGTACATAGGTGTCAACTCCTTTAACATTCACATACTCATAATAAGGAGCGGCACCTTCTACTTCAATGGCTACTTTATACTTGTTACCGGGTTTGAGCGCGATAAGGTATTTACCTGTAGCCGAATTTGAATTATAATTTCCGTACTGTTCGCCGGTTTCAGCATTACTGACATTGATATTGGCTTGAGTAGGTGCACCGACGAGTGTAATAAAACCTACCACCAAAGCAATAACCGGTGGCTCGCCGATAAAACCGGGAGAAGCGGTGTACAAATCCTGCTGCCCCAAACTTACGCGGCGGTCTGATGAATAATAACCCGTAGCTCCGTCGGCAGAAAGCACATAAAAGCGTTCGTTGCCAGGTGTATTTACCGGAAAGCCGATATTCTGCGGTGGTCCCCAAACTCCGTCTTTCAGCAGCGTAAAAAATAAATCGTAACCGCCAATGCTGTTGTGCCCCTGTGAACTGAAAATAAGGTGAATACCGTCGGGGTGAATATAAGGTGCGTCATCATTATAACGCGTATTCACCGAAGGTCCGAGATTCCGTGCCGGTCCCCAGCTGCCGTCTGGCTGCCGGTCTGACACATATATATCACGTCCGCCGAATCCGCCGGGGCGCTCACTGGCAAAAAACAACTGCTTCCCGTCGCCCGAAAGAGAACAACTTCCTTCCCACCAGCGGGTATTAATATTTGATCCTAGACGCTCCGGTGTTGACCATTGATTTCCCTGAAGGTTACTCATGAAAATATCGCCACCGTCTTTTGCCGTACTTTTAAAGATAAACAGAATCTGTCCGTCGTTTGAAAGCGCTATACTGGCATCATGCCCGTTTGTATTGATACTGTTGCTGATCGGCTCGGGACTAAGCCAGGTATCTCCCACCCGCTGGGCAACCATAATATCCTCGTAATACTGTCCGGTTGTATCCGGTCTGAATCGGGGATCCAGCAGGCCGCCTGTGCTTCGTGTTCCGGTATAGGTGAAAATAATCATCGACTCGTCGATAGTAATTACCGGAACGTATTCGGAATTCTCTGTATTCAGCGGAGTTCCTATATTTTTTATTTCTACAGAAACAGTATCGCGGATTATACTTTTGGCATTGTTGCAGTATTCTACATAACGGGCAACCTCAATGCGTTCTTTCTCACTTATTTCACCGTTGTCGAGTTCCTGATTAAAGTATTTTATCGCATCATCAAAGCGGTAATTCAGGTGATAAGCCCTTCCGAGCCAGTAGCGAACCAGCGGGAGATCAGGATTTCCTTTATTCGCTTTTTCGAGGTGATCTATGGATTTCTCTTTTTCATCGGTTTTGTAGATATAGCAAATACCGAGTTGATAATTGAGATAAGCATTTGAAGGATGAGCCTTGTGCAATTCCAGATAAATAGGAAGTGCGCGCAGGTAATTGCCATCAGCAAAAGCAACTTCTGCCTGCTCAAGTCTGATTTCTTCTTTTCGGGTAAGTTTATCACTCTGCGCTGCCAAATCCAAAGGTTTGAGCAACGAGAATAGCATAACTAAGCCAACCAGTACGTGTCGGATCATACCACTAAATTGTTTAATCGAAGGCTCTGTTAATCTGTCTGCTTGAGTGACTTATAAACATCCGAACGTTAACAGTAGTCGGGAGTAAACGGATTGTAGTTGCTCAATGCCTTATTTTACAATAGATTTAGATGGTTATAGACACAAAAATGCTTACTACCTTTGCATTGTGTTAACAGAACTTTTTCGCCATACACTGCCCAACGGTCTTCGTGTACTTTTTCGTCCGTCAGCCGGAGAAACCGGACATCTTGCAATTTTCATACATGCCGGTTCGCGTGATGAGGACGATGATCTGGGGGGTCTGGCTCATTTCATTGAGCATACTATTTTTAAAGGAACCCGTTCGCGCAGTATGTTTCAGGTACTGAGCCGGCTGGATGCAGTAGGCGGTGAACTCAATGCCTACACAACCAAGGAAGAAACCTGTATTTATGGCTCATTTCACCGCCGCTACCTCAACCGCGCTGCCGATTTGATTGCCGATATAACGCTTAACTCAACTTTCCCGGTTGGCGAACTGGAAAAGGAAAAAGAAGTCATCGCCGATGAAATTCGCTCTTATCTCGATTCACCTTCAGAGCAAATTTTCGATGATTTCGAACAGCAGGTTTTTCGCAAACATCCGCTCGGGCAATCAATTCTGGGCACCGAAGAAAGTTTGAAGCGGATAAAACGAAAACACATTACCGATTTTCTCCGCAATCATTATCTGGCCGAAAATATGGTGCTTTGCATTACCGGCCCTTACACACCTGCTGAAGCATTACAAACAGCAGAAAAGTATTTCAGCATTGTGCCGGAAGGCGGACAAACACCCAAACGGCGTAAGTTCAGCGGTTACCGGGCTTCTTCAGTTATCAACGAGCAGGATACGCATCAGGCACATTGTGTAATTGGAGCACCGGCCTATCCAACCGAACATCGTTCACGCACAGCACTAGCGTTACTCCTCAACATACTTGGCGGCCCTGCTATGAATGCCAAACTGCATTTGCTGGTTCGTGAAAAGCACGGTTTAGCTTACAGTATTGATGCGGGCTACACAACATGGACAGATTCGGGACTTGCGCATATTTATTTCGGAACAGATGCGACAAATACCGAACGCTGTCTGCAACTCATCAACCGTGAACTCAAAAACGTTCGCGAAAAAGCATTGAGTTCGGGGGCACTGCGTTCGGCACAAATACAGTTTGAAGGGCAACTTACTATTGCCGAAGAAAATAAACTCAATGTGATGTTAGCCCTCGGCCGGCAATTGCTGCAGCATAACAAAACTTCATCACTTGCTGATATTTGCAAACAGGTTCGTGCGGTAACTGCGACTCAGGTGCTTGCAGCCGCCAACGAAATACTTGCACCCGAACATCTCAGTACACTCATATACAAAGGTCGCCCCTGATAAATGCAAGCAGCACACGATTTCGTCCTGCAAAAGCCAATAATGCTTCAGTAGATTTACCGCGCCAACAAACTTGCCAATGAATTATGTATTAGATCCCGCAATAGATGATTATGCGGCAAAATATACATCTGCCGAACCACAAGTTCTGAGCGAACTCAGCCGCATAACGCATCTGCGTACTTTGCAGCCCCGAATGCTTTCGGGGCATGTACAGGGGCGATTCTTAGCCATGATTGTTGGGCTGATGCAGGCAAAAAAAATTCTTGAAATCGGCACATTTACCGGCTATTCCGCAATTTGTATGGCCGAAGGATTAACGAACGGCGGGAAAATAATTTCTATTGATATTAATGATGAAGTACTGCCAATTGCCCGTGAAGCAGTTGAACATGCCGGGATGCAGGAGAAAATTGAACTCATTACTGGAAATGCTGCAGATGTACTGCCAACACTGCAAGGACCGTTTGATCTGATTTTTATTGATGCCGATAAACGAAACTATGCAAAGTATTACGAACTTTCATTACCGCTGCTCAGAAAAGGTGGCCTGATTTTGGCCGATAATGTGCTCTGGAGCGGTCGAGTAATGGATGAAACTGTGAAAGATGCAGATACCGCTGCACTGCGCAGTTTTTCTGAAATGGTGCAGCATGATGAACGGGTTGATAACGTAATGCTCACCCTGCGCGATGGTGTGCTGATGATTGTAAAACGTTAAATCAATTACAATGGATTTAATCAATTTGCTTCAGCGGCTTGGTTCAACTAAAAACAACGGAGCAGAACCTGAAGTGCCCGGACAGCCGATTACTATGTATCAGCGTGAACAGCGGTTAAACCTGTTAAAAACAGATGCGGGCAACTGGATTTCTTCTACTGAACTTCATTTGCAGTTTGCTGCTGAAGCTAATGAATTACCGGGAATGCTTTTTCCGCGTACACTCTGCATCGCACATCATCCGGGCAGCAGCACATCACTCATGCAAATGCGCAGTTTGCTCAACCGTTTGCAGCGCACAGCACCTCCTGGATTACATATCATAATTGTGCATGCGGCCGGGTTACCTGAAACAGTTCGCCGCGAACTGTTTGCGATGGAAGATGAAATTATGTCGGGGGCAGCTGCTCTCATCAGCAACGGAACCGTTGAACTTAGCAGTGCATTCGGAAGCAAATTTGAAGCATTCAGAACAGCACTTCAGGAAAAACTACTTAGCTGATCGCTTCCGTTTCTTGGGCTTTGGAAGATTTAATGTGGGATCAAAATCGTAGTCTAACTTTCCGCCCCAGGCAGCCATCTGCAACAAAGCCCAGTTTTGTCGCCGCCGTATATACGGACTCGGAGCATTTACTTTAAATTTTATTGGATTCGGTAATACAACCGCCAGTAGCGCACTTTGCTCCTTGGTTAACTGTTTTGCGGGTTTTCCAAAGTACTTCTTTGAAGCAGCTTCAACACCATAAATACCGTTACCAAACTCAATGCTGTTCAGATAAACTTCCATTATGCGCTCTTTGCTCCAGCAAACTTCGATAAGCAGCGTGAACCAAAGTTCGAATCCTTTCCGCAGATAAGTGCTGCTGGGCCAGAGAAAAACATTCTTAGCTGTTTGCTGAGTAATTGTACTCCCGCCGCGAACCCGTTTCCCGTCTTCTGCTTCATCCAATGCCCGCTGAATAGCTGCGGTATCAACGCCGGGATGGTGCAAAAAATTCTGATCTTCTGTACACACCACTGCTAACTGCATTGAGTTAGCAATCTCACTCATTGGAATCCATGAATGCGCTATTCCGATATCGTCTTTTTCTGCGACACGAATGAGCATCAAAGGCGTTACAGGCACAGGAAACCAACGAAAAACAAGTACAAGCACAAAACTAAAAAACACAAAAAACAACCCGAATCGCCAGATTGCCTTCAAAATTTTGGAAACAGTTGAAGTGTTTTTCACGACGCAAAAATACACTTAGAAATCCGAACATTAAATATGTTTAAAACGTACAACGTAAACTTCTTTATTGACCTCTGCATTTATGTTCTCCCTCTTTAACAAGATATTTCAACGTATCAATCGTTTCGGTACCCATCCGGGAATGGATGAATTGGCGCTCCGGCACGCTTCAATGATTAATATATTTTACTTTTTCAGCTACCCGGCTGTTATCGGGTCAATGATTCAGACCTATATATCAGATGGTGTTTTTCTTGGCAACGCCATGCTTGTATTGACAGTCGTTTATACATTTCTCATGGTTTTTTTATACAATGGGAAATTTATTACAGCTGAGTATGTTATTATGTTTATTTGTAATGCCGGTATTTTCTTATTTCATAATCTGGCTGGTTTTGATGGCGGTATCTATTTCTATCTTTTCCCGCTTCTTATCATGCTCGCATTTTTATCGGATTTCAGACGTATCAAGCACTTTTACCTGCATGTAATAACATCATTACTTACAGTACTTCTTTGCATTCTATTTGAAAAAAAACTCTTCTGGTATGAACAAGATCCGACTGCTTTAAAAACATCATTTCTGTACAACCTAATTGCCTCGGCAGTTTTAACGGGCATGTGTACATTCATTATTATCCGCATCAATTATCGGGAGTATATCAACTTCAAGAAGCAGGAGCACGAACGCGAAGAAAACCAGAAGCGTATGCAAACCTCACTTCGCGAAAAAGAAATGTTGCTTGCCGAAGTTCATCACCGCGTAAAAAACAATTTGGCAGTAATCAGCAGTTTGCTCAACCTTCAGCTTAATTCTGTTACCAATGAATATACAAGACAGATTTTGCTTGAAAGTCGAAACCGGATTGCTTCAATGGCACTTATCCACCAAAAACTATATCGTCAGGACAATGCAGAAGATGTAGATTTCGATACATATATACATGAATTAGTTGAAGAGATCCGAAATTCATACCCTTCTGAAACACCTCTGCCTATTGAGGTAAATATTAAAGCTCAGCGAATTCCGCTGAATTTAACAAAGGCAATTCCGTGTGGTTTGATACTGAATGAATTACTCAGTAATTGCTATAAACACGCCTTTCATGGCAAAGATCAGGGTGAAATAAATATTTCATTTATTTCAAATAATAATGATCCTGAGCTTTATGAGTTATCTGTTCAGGATAACGGCAAAGGTCTTCCTGCAAATTTCAATCCCTCAGAACTCAATTCATTAGGAATTACAATTATTGAATCTCTTACTCAGCAAATCGACGGCACGCTGAAATGGGTATCCTCACCAAATAACGGATCATCATTCTCTATAGAATTTCGTCAGCCTTTAGCCAGTTAATTGTTGTGAATTACAACTGATTTAATTTGAAACACAGTTTATACAATGAGAAAGGCGACCCGATATCGGATCGCCTTTTTTAAAATTGTAGTGTTTAATTACTTAATTCATCAGCGAACCAATTGTATTTTCATACGGTTGCTGATAAACCGAAAGTGCGCCAAAATCTTCTCCGTCAATCACACAACTTGTTCCGCCTGTGGTTCCGAGTTTTGAAACTGTTACGCCGAGATCAGCAGCAATTTTCTGAAGTGCGGCTTCATCCGCAGCTTTCACCGAAACTACAACGCGGCTCTGTGCTTCACCAAACAGGAATGCATCTTTACGTAATGAGGAATCAGTAGAAATATTGAATCCAACTCCTGAAGGCATTGCACTTTCAAGCAGTGTGATAAACAAACCACCATCGGCACAATCGTGTGCTGATACTACGATGCCTGCACGGATTGCTGCTTTTACAGCTTGCTGAACAGTGTATTCTTCATCAAGATCAAAATCGGGAGCTGGTGTGTTTTTAACGCCGTGATACGAGTAAACGTATTCTGATGAATTAATATCATTGCGCGAACGACCAATGAGGAAAATACTGTCGCCACCGTTTTTGAAATTCAGCGTGGTGATGTGTTTCTTGCTGTTTACAAGTCCGAGCATACCAATTGTGGGTGTCGGGAATACCGGTCCTTCGTAAGACGACTGGTTGTAGAAGCTAACGTTTCCGCCGGTTACAGGTGTTTCAAACTTGAGACAGGCTTTGCCCATGCCTTTAATGGAACCAACAAACTGCCAGTACACTTCAGGATTGTATGGATTTCCGAAGTTGAGGCAGTTGGTAACAGCACTTGGTTCGCCACCTGAACAAACAATGTTTCTGGCCGCTTCGGCAACTGCAATGGCGCAACCCTGCTCAGGATCTGCATTCACATACCGCGAATTACAATCGACTTTAAGCGCAAGGGCTTTGTCTGAATCTTTAATGTTTACAATGGCTGCATCGCTCGGATTATTGGTACTCATGTTGAGTGTACCAACCATTGAATCATATTGATTATACACCCAGCGCTTGGATGCGATATTGGGATGCGAAGCAAGATGCAGCGCCACTGCTTTCAGATCGGCAGGTTGTGCAACCTGATCAATAGTAAACTTTTTAGCCTCAGCAAAATAAGCCGGCTCTTTGTATTCGCGCTGATAAATTGGTGCGCCGCCGCCAAGCACAAGTGATTCGGCAGGAATATCGGCAACTAATTCGCCGTGCATATAATATTGCAAACGACCGGTGTCGGTTACTTCACCAATCTGCACGCAATTAAGATCCCACTTTTCAAATACGCGAAGCACATCAGCTTCACGGCCTTTGTGAGCAACCACAAGCATACGCTCCTGCGATTCGGAAAGCAGAATTTCCCAGTCTTTCATGTTGGCCTGACGTGTAGGCACTTTATCGAGCCACACCACCATTCCGCTCTCGCCTTTTGCCGACATTTCAGAAGTAGAGCACGTAATACCTGCAGCACCCATATCCTGCATACCAACAACAGCGCCGGTGCGAATCACTTCAAGTGTTGCTTCGAGCAGAAGTTTTTCCTGAAACGGATCGCCTACCTGCACAGCCGGAAGATCTTTTGCAGAATCTTCGGTAATGTCTTTTGACGCGAAAGCTGCGCCATGAATGCCGTCTTTACCGGTTGATGAACCTACAATGAAAACTGGATTGCCAACGCCGTGAGAAGTAGCAGAAACGGTTTCACCCACATTCACCAAACCTACCGACATGGCATTCACCAGCGGATTAACGTTGTAGCAATCATCAAAGAAAACTTCTCCACCAACGGTAGGAATTCCAAAAGCATTGCCATAATCGCCGATGCCTTTTACAACACCGCGCACCAGCCACTTTGTTTTTTCGAGTTTGGGATCTCCAAAGCGCAGTGAATTAAGCTGAGCGATTGGGCGTGCACCCATTGTAAAAATATCGCGGTTGATTCCGCCCACACCCGTTGCAGCGCCCTGATAAGGCTCAAGAGCAGAGGGGTGATTGTGTGATTCTATTTTGAACGCACAGCCAAGGCCATCGCCAATATCCACCAAACCGGCATTCTCTTCACCTGCTTTAGCCAGCATGTGCGGCCCATCTTTAGGCAGTGTTTTGAGCCATACAATTGAGTTTTTGTAAGAGCAATGCTCTGACCACATTACTGAATAGATACTCAGTTCAGTAAAGTTAGGTGTGCGTCCGAGGATTTGAGAGATTTTGTCGAATTCTTCGGGCAGAAGACCCAGTTGTTTGGCGGTTTCTACGGTTACAGTAGCGGCAGAAGCTGTTGACATAGTGCTATCAGAAGTGAGGTGCAAAGGTAGGTATTTGCCGGGATTTTGGTGGATGAGTTGTGAACGGTTTTTGAGCATCTGATGTCAAAAACATTGCCCTCCCCCCTATGCTTTTGTTGCCTAGAGTTGGGGGGGCTTGGGGCTGGGGGCTTAGG
>JBKDHA010000093.1:0-11015 GCA_046335555.1 Bacteroidota bacterium | reverse complement strand
ATAACAGAGAAAAAGTCAGAGAAATTGGAAGTATTTGGTAGTTACGCACTGTTTTACAAAAAGACGATACTTATAGACCGACTAATAACTAAAACTGTCAGACTCATCAATGCAAGACAAAGTGAGATTAATTATGCTAATAGTCAGTTCGGTTCTAATTGAAGTTACTATGATTTGAAAGTAATATGTTACAAAAGAGTTAGTGTAGAGCTTTTGGGAGATAGTGGAATTATTTTCACCCTTAATTCCGATTTATCATCGAGTAACATTACTCAAATTCCAGTTAAGTTCAAGTATAACTGGCCAATATTAAGATTTGTAAATGGATTTAAATTTGATTTATTTACAATTTCGTCTGAGTTCATATCTGAATTACTGGTTAAATTCTCTAATGTTAATGAAGAAGAATTATTGCAAAGAGTTTTAGGCACTCTTTTTATTGGTAATGATCCTATTACTGATTTTATTAATTCTTACAATAATCAATATCCTAATACTCCAATAATTAATTCTGCCTCTTTTTCTTTTGAAAATCAGATTAATTTAATTGTAACACATATTGTTAATGTTGATCAAGATTTTTATTTAGTTTTTTTTCAATTAGTTTTTGAGAGACTTTCTGCCAATAATAAATTAGATGAAATATTGAAATTATTTCAACAATGGGCTGGGAATTTTAGTCTTGATGATTTAACAAAGCTATTGATTCCAAAATTTAATATCGAAATAGGCAGTGTTACTCCTTCTATAACTTTCCCGACATCAATTTTAAGACAAGTCAATATCAATAATCAGCCTCTAATTGACTCAAATGGAGACGATATAGCGTCTATTTTGAAGTTTAACGCAGCCTCAATTCAATATGATTCAGAAGGCGGATTTGAGGTAGAAAACGCTCAAAACTTAAATTTATCTTTTACACGATCTGAGATATTGCGAAGTGGATTTATTATTGAAATAAATGACGCTAAATTCGACTTCAGTAGAAACAAAAATATTTCTGAAGCTATTAACGACGACCGCCCCACAGATTTCATTGGTGTTTACATTACGGATGCCGAAATAGCTTTCCCGCTTTCCTGGAACCACAATTCAACAAGCTCAACAGGTAAAATTACCTGTAACAATCTGTTGGTTGGTACCGGAGGAATTTCAGGAAAGCTGCAACTTGCTGCGGTAAATCCAAACAGTACGGCTGCCCCGTTGGTTGATATTCGCTTTGGGCAGAATTTTTCTGCTTCGATTTACGCATTCGGTCTGGAGTTTCAACAGAATTCAATTATCAATTCCGACATACGTGGCCTGCTCAATATTCCGGGCTTTTTAGATGATAATAATAATCCGGTTAAGCTTGATTTTGATCTCCATCTTTCTACCGGTGGCGATTTCACACTTACAGTCCAGTCTCTGCTTCAGCCTGTAACGTGGAAAATTCCTGATATTCTCAAAATAAAAGTGAGTAGTGCCGCACTCGGCAAAAAGAGTGGTCGTTTCTTCCTTGCCATATCGGGAGCAATTGATTTCATTGCAAATATTCCTGCTCTGGGTGATGTATTGCCCAAAGGAATTGAGGTAAAAAGGTTGATTATTTGGGAAGATGGAAGTATCGAAATTGAAGGGGGGAATATTATTCTTCCTAATGCTGTTACATTGAAAATAGGCCCGGTAAAGCTTTCCATTACTGCATTATCCATGGGTTCTTATGAAAAGGGAATACGCAAATACCGCTATTATCGGTTTCGACGGCGGTGTAAATATTTCGCCCGGAGGTGTTGATGCGCGAGCAAACGGAGTTAAATTCTACTATTCGGTTGATGGCGGGCCGCTCGACATGTTTGTGCGCATTGAAGGTATTGCAATTGACCTGATAATTCCCGGAAATGCCAAACCCGAAGATGCCGCAGTTATTTTAAGCGGCTTCCTTTCAATGAAAGAGCCCTCGGGTAACAATTCGAATGCGGGCACTGAATATGCGGGAAGTGTATCCTTCTCATTGCCCAAAGCTCATATTACTGGCAGCGCAGGTATGAGAATGCAGCCTAACTGGCCAGCTTTTCTGATTGATGCTTCCATGGAATTGGCTACGCCTATTCCTTTAGGCTCAACCGGGCTTTCTATTTACGGCTTTCGAGGGCTGATTGGAGGAAGATATGTGGCATCCAAAGATGCAGCAAGTCTTTCTGAAGAATCATCTTGGTACGAATACTATAAAGCAAAAACTCCCACAGAAGGAATAAACATCAATAAATTTGAAGCAAAGCCCGGCTTCTCGCTAGGAGCAGGTGTTTCTTTGGCCACAGGTGCCGATCAAGGAAAGAGCTTTTCCAGCAAACTGTTTTTACTGCTTTCTCTGCCCGATGTGATGTTGCTTCAGGGACAGGGAGCCATATTGCGTGAGCGAGTAGGATTGGATACCGTTAACGATCCGCCATTTTCTGCACTTATTGCAATTACGAAACATTCGGTTGAAGCTGCTTTTGGAGTGAATGCGAAGTTTCCGGAAGAGAGTGGCAAAATTGCCGTTGTGGACGGGCTTATTGAAATGGGATTCTTTTTCGGTAACAATTCCGCATGGTATGTAAATGTAGGGCGCGACCTTCCCGCCGAAAAGCGTGTAAGGGCCAGGATTCTCAACCTGTTCGATTCGTACTTCTACCTGATGCTTTCGTCGGGAGGTATAAAAGTCGGTGCCGGTGCTTCATGGCAGTTCAGCAAATCTTTCCTGAATGGGAAAGTGGGTGTGGAAGCTGGAGCCTATATTGATCTGGCAGGGCGAATCAGTTTTAAACCGAAACAGATTGGCGGCTCCATTCAGCTTGGAGGTTATGCGCGTCTTAATGTGTTTAAATTTCAACTAGGCTTCTCAGTGTCTGCTTCACTGGCAGCCGAAGCTCCCAAACCCTTTATTGTAACCGGTTCGGTATGCGCTTCCATTGATTTGCCCAAACCGTTTAAAGATCTGGAAGTATGCCTCGATTTTACTTGGGTATTCGAAAACTCGCTCAACCTCGATCCCCAACCTGTAATTGATACTTCAAACGTTTCTGAGAAACCGCCTGCCACTGCGTTGAGTATGGTTACCAATGAAACGTTCAGCATTCTACATCATAACAACACCGGTACATTACCGGCAGTATTGCCTAATCTGGACGCTTATGTGATTCCAATGGACAGTTTTATTGATGTGGAATTCACCAAACCCGTATTACCCGACCTGAATTCTCCTTCTGTATCGCTTTTTGGTGGGGTAACTACCGGTGCAGTGTACACAGAGATGATTCCTCCGCAGCGCGGCAAATCGGAACAGGTTCAGCACGCTTATGAAGTAAAAAACATCGAGATTAAAGCCTGGGACGGAAACGGCTGGGTAGATTATGATGTATATCACTATGTGGATACCAATGATCCGCTGTTTAGCCAGCTTTCGCCTAATGCACTGGCACAACTTAAATACGGTTACTGGCAGAAAGATAGTGTCAACAAGTACAACAAATTGCGGATTCTAGCTCAGAACCCGCTGAGTTTCCTCACACAGGGAACTGGCAATCTGAATCCGGAAGAATTGGGTATTACTGGAAATACGATTTTCTGTGCCG
Source organism: Bacteroidota bacterium (assembly GCA_046335555.1). Classification (GTDB taxonomy): domain Bacteria; phylum Bacteroidota; class Bacteroidia; order Palsa-965; family Palsa-965. Next base: position 7,419 of record JBKDHA010000093.1, on the reverse strand, counting down.
AAGATCCCATTTCTCAAACCTGTGTGGATTTCGATACGGATGCCATTGGCCAAAACATTACTGTGCTAACTCCTGGCCAATTGGCTGCATACAGAGGTATATCACTCAGTAACAACAGTGCATTTGGCTATGTTCATGGTCATGCAGGCTTCACACATCAGCAGGCACTTTCAGTTCCCTCTTTGAATGAGCTGGAAATACTGCTTCCGGAACGGTCGGTAACTGCCTGTCTGAAACTTTCAGGAGCTGATAATGCGCTAAGCATTCAGTATTACCGCCGTGAGAAAACAGCGGTAAACGATAGCAGCGGCATGCCTGTTTTCGAGTATAATCTGGTTTCCACTCAGCCGTTAGCCTATCAATCGCTTCCGCAAACAATCTGCTATAATGATCCTAATGAACCGATTGACCGCATAGTGATTGTAAACGGGTGTGACCCGAAGAATTTCGAAATACCGATGAATTGCGGTACAAGCGTTTCGGCTGATGGTCTGGCACTGGCTGATTTCCTCAATGCACTGGTAACTTCCAATCAGTTGGCAACTGATTTCAATCTGTATCCGGTTCATTCCGGATACTATACGGGCGTGTTCATCGGGTCATTATTGTATAATCCCACTTATTCGTTTACGAATATTGATTATACCGTTCAGATTCTATCCCCAAACCTGCTTCAGGTGAAAATTATTGATGATGCAAATTACACCTGTACACTTCGCATGGAAGTAATTGCATTCGACAATGGTTTCGACTGGCTCTCGGTTACTCAATTCGACAATATCCGAGTGTATGAATCAGCTCTGACTGATGGCCCGAATAATTCGTTCCTGATTGATGCTTTGGTAAATGGAAATTATTACGTGCTCAAATGCGACTCTACAAACTATGAAATAACCCGTTGCTTTAGTGTTTGTACAGCATGGCTGCATGAAATATGTTACCTGCCTGAGAGTGCTTATGCTTACAACGAATCCATTCCGGCCCAGGCTCTTGTAACTGCTGAGAACAACGCCATGCTGAATGGCCTGCAATACATCACACCACCTGTTTGGCGACCGGATACAGTTTATGCAATCCGTATCGAAACGAGGGACACGATAAGCAATGTAAACAATGCGCCATCGCCAACCACCGTTTCGCCTGTTTTTATGTTTAAAACAGATGGCCCTGTAGGCTACTTCCATCAGCAGCGGAATGAGTATCAGTTGCTGAATGCTGCTGATCAGGGTGAACAGTTCAGACTTTCTACCCTGAAGCCTTATATTGATTACACTACTTCTTACCCGAATGCCGACGGAAATATTCTGAACGCGAAACCGCTGTTTTACAAACAACCCAGGCTCGATCTTTATTACAAACATGCACATATGTACACACTGCTGCATGACTGGGGCACAATGAACGGTTCGTTTAGTAGCCATATTCAGCAGAAGATAGATGTGTTGATTAAAGATCCCGCCGATCCCTTAACTACTCCGGCTGCTATTACTGCCGAATTTGCTACAAATAAAGGCATTCAGCCACTGGATATTCAAGTGTTGAATAATATGGTTGAAAATGGCACACCTTGTTCCGGTGTTACAGGCCCGCTTGAAATAAACGGAATTCACAATACGGTGCAAATGCCTGAAAATTTTCTGGATCCGCTAAAATTATATACTGCTGTATATTCAATCAACAAGCGAAGCGGCAACTCGCCCTGGACTTCTGAAGAGGTGCATCGTTATCCTTTCCAGACATCGCGCTATGCCGATTTCAATGAACAGATTCAGAGTTATATACTTTCTGCAGAACCTAATAATCAGCGCAAAGCCCAATTTGACCTGACCCTCAATTTCTCCGCTCAGCAGATTACAGATATGCAGGCCGTAATGACAGGAACTGATCTTCAAACAGACAGCCGTTTAATTCAGTTCGCAGATTCTATGGATCGTATTTTAAATGGAGTATTGAATTTGCCGCAACTCGATCCACCTCAAACTACTGAATTCAACATTATCAGAAACCGAAATCAGAGCAGCACATGTGTAGCCATTCTTGTAAGAAATCCGGAGCCTTTCAACGATCCAAAATTACCGGTTACTGAATTGAACACAACGATTGAACTTTCAGTTAATGGCGGACCATCAAACATTTATCACAAGCTGTATTCGAAAGATCGTTCCATGATTCTTTTCACTCCCGTAGCATCTTCTTTTCAGGCAGGAAACGCTGTTTTTACATTCCGCTACAAATTTTACGATGGTTCTGCCTATCAGGTTGAATCAACTGAAACCGCAACAATCAACATTGCTTAACCCCTATTGAACCATGGCTAAAATTTCAATCAATGCCCCCGGTATTACTGATTATATACAACAGGGTTATCTTCATTTAATTGCTTCCGGTTCAAATGGTAGCGACGGATCCTCTACAGGTTATCACTTGCGCTGGAGTTTGCTTGGTAATCTTGGGGACAAACATTTACCCAAAGGAAATCTTTCAACCGGTGGTAATTATCAGACAAGTCTCGCCTATAACAAAACTGGCGATGATCTAACCGTTTACCGAGCTGTATATGATGCGAATGCTTATCGTACCAAGGTAAATTTTCAGAATGCACCTAATTCAATCACAGTTTCCGGCACTGTAAGAGAATGGCAGTACGATAATCTGATACCTGTAAGCAGCGTACCGGCAAATACGAATTCCGTAATTATTCGTTTTCCCGATGTGGCACTATATGATTACTGCGCCTCTCAATTCGATCCCGCCAGTTCACCACTCGACTTTTTAATGAATTATTCGGGAGTTGTAGAAGCATTGGTTGTTGGAAAAAGCTTTTTTTCTGCCCGATTTACATTAACTGCGAATTCTAATTTCACGGCAGTCACAGCATTTCGTTGCGAAGCTGTGGCTACACCAAGCAGTCTCAATCCAGATGAAACTATCGTTTGCCATCGCATAAATGAAACAGCCAAAATAACAACAAGCGAAGCTAAAGGAGAAAATATTAGTTATGTCCGTTACAATCATACTGCGCAACATGTAACAGAGATCGAGTTTCAATGTTATCATGATTACGTGTTGGGTGTTAATCAGCACACTGCTGCTGGTGCGTGGACAAAGGTTGATTCACTTTCTTTATCTGTTTCAGACGCGGAGGTCGCAACCCGTTTAGAAGATTCGGGGCGATTTACAATAAACAATACTTGGCCTCGGTATATTGAGCGTAATTCAAGTACCGGAGCTTATACGGTAAAACGGGCAAATTATCTTGACAAATGGAGCCCGACGGCTGACCCGGGTAGCGGGATTAAAGGAGCACTTATCAATTACCTCACAGGAAGTGTTACCGATGTTTATGCAAATGCTTCGCTAGCATCTGATCTGCAAGGAGACAGTACGCATTTCGACATCAGCTATCTGAATCTGCTCAAATATATGGCTATTGATTTTCATGTAGCCCGAATGCTTGGACTCGGTTATATAGATACGCCCGTTGAAAATCTGACATACATTTATGCTGCAACTTACAGAACGTTAAAAGATCCTTCTGATGAAACTGTAACACTCGCCACCTCACATGTAAGTTTATCGCTTCCAACCGCTCAATCTTCATATCGCCTGCCCCTTGAGCCTTCATTGGAAAATATTAGTTATGGTTTGTCTATAGCTAATGGAAGCGGTTCTCCCACTCAGCTAAGCGATCAGAATGGTTATGCCTTATATGACGATGTACGCTTTGTAAATATAAATAAGAAGGAATATCCCTTCGAAAAACCTACCGGTACATTTTTCGAATCAGCCGAATCATTTTGTCTTGCCGATTTTTCGCGCCCTGTTTTATTTGGTATTAAATACAGGCATACTCAGGAGGGACAATGGAGAAATCCTGAAATCAGCCACGATACAGGTTATCAAGACCAGGCCGGTATAAACGAAGTGGTGCCGTTTCCTGAAACCTCTAACCCAATTTTTGTACATCAGGAAAGGGAAGAGGGCGAGCATACTTATGCTGCGTATGGAATAAATATGTTTTCCCGTGTATCACTGCTGAGTAATACTCAAGGTACGGATGAAACAATTTTCCCGGCGCGCAGAACATTGCAGCCGCCGTCCAATTTTGCGGTACAGTTAATTCAGACTGAGGATCCGCTTATATTTTCAACTCAGGAAGAGCAAAGTTCGTTAAATGACATTACTACAACCGATAAAACACTTGTTAGGGCTACATTCAACTGGGATGAAGCACATAATATTGCGTATCAGGTTGCCGATAAAATAAAATTTTACCATCGGGTTGCGCCTCCACTCACCGTACGCGGAGAAATTACCGCAGTAAGCAGTCTTAGCAATAACCGGGTGCAAATAAGCACCGGTTCATTTACAATTGCCAGTTCAAATCCGGTAGAGGTAATTACTCCCGTAATTTCATCCGGCAATTCGGTACGCTTTGAGGGAAGCCTTTTAGCGGCAAATAATCAACTGTTTGAAGTGGAAGCGGTGGCTTCCACTGGCAACAATCCGTCTATTATCCTCAAGAAAATCCGTACCACGCAATCGGTCGAATTCCCTGTTGGGAGCAACAACTTCATCACTACCGAAAACTTTATATCACCGGCAGCGGGCGATGTATTTATGCTCGTAGAGAATATGAATTCAACCGGAAATTGGGACACCCGATTGCTTAAACAGGTTGATATTATAAGCTTTACACCTGTACATACAGAAACAGTTACATTGGGCGATGGCTCGCAGAAAGTACTCACCTATGGAGGTGTATATCGTTCAGCACTAATTGAACATGTTTACAATCTATCTGCACCCAATGTGGCTACGGGTGTGTATTACGTGACTTATTCCAATTACGTTTTGCCGGCGCATACCGACAGCGCTGTAAACTGGCATAAGGGTTCTGTGCGAATAGTAACTGAGTCGGCGAACAGCACCAAAAAGCTTGAGGTATGGAATATTGATACATCCGGGAATAATGTAAAACTCACGGTGTTTGATCCTGAGTTTCAAAATGACCCAATTTTAAATGATTTGCCTGCACATTCACGAACAACCAACGTCAATTTTCATCCAGGATATCGTGTGTATTTATATGCTGATAACCAGAATGGAAGCAGCTTTAACGGATCATCAATTTTACCAGCAACCGGTGAAGGCAACAAGATTACTTATCTGGCGGCAGAATCTGTTGATTCAACACTGACCCCGGATCTGACTTCGGCACTTACCACACCTACCCCATTATATGCCCGTGAAATTGTAGTGCCATTGGCTCCCGAATCACTCAACGGGCCTCAATACGCAACCCGACCCAATGTGTATGGAAAATCAACATACACTTTCGACATAAAACTTGATACTACAAACGGACGTGTTCCTTTCGGAATTACCTGCCACCGCGCCAACGACAGGCAGATTCTGGGCCTTCTATACATTCAGAGTACACTTACGACTGTAGTCGATTCACTTTCTTTGCTAAGCGGAGATGATGCTGCATTTTACGAGCAAAGAATACTTGATGTGCTAAATGGCAATATTGACACAAATACAGGCACGTTCAAAAAATATGGTTCCGGCAATTACAGGCTTCCATTGCCTGATAACGCTGATCTTGCTATACCTGATCCGCAGGACAATTCTATTCTTATTACACCTTTCGACGGAAACACTACGCTTACAGATCTTGTTTCTTCCGGTGCATTGCAAAATGCACTCGCTCATCACTTTTTACCGCTTACCGAGCAACCAATTATTTACCGTTACCTCAAATCAGGTCGAAAGACATCGCCAAAGAAACCATTATTTAGAGATGAAAATGGACAACTGATTGCCCCCATGCTTCCCAGCAACCCGAATTATGATGAAAACGTATTCGATCCGTTCCCTATGGCGGTAACCTACGCTGAAAGTGGTAACACTTTCATCCGATTTACAGATTATACCCTCGACGGTGCTGCCAACGGTGTTTACTTTTATTTTGCCGTTGAGTTTTCGAACGATAATAAAATCAGTCCGCGCAGTCCGATACTGGGTGCCGTTCGTTTAGTAAATACGCTCGCTCCCGAAGCACCCCAAATAAAGAAGGTTACTACACGACTTGCCAATGAAGCTCCTGAGTTTGCTACGGCTGTACGTTTTGAAATAGATGCTTATCTGCCATCCGAGAATATTGGAGAATATCGTATCTATAGATCTTTAAATACTGCCGATGCTTCAAGTGTTCGCACAATGACTTTGGCGGCTACAATTTCTGCGGGAAATTCTATTATTGATACTTTTTCGGATTTGCCTGTTCCACCTTACGGTGAGCTATTATGTTATAGAATTGTAGCAGTAAGATTTACCAAAGATGAGAATGGAAATTTGCTGAGAATCGCTTCCCAGCCATCCAACATTGCACTGACCAATATTGTGGATGTAAGTAATCCCGAGGCTCCGCTTATACGCTCAGTTAACGGCACAACAACCAGCAGTCAGCTTCAGCAGGTAATATTGCGCTGGAATGCAGTAACCAATAATGCTACATACAGTCTTCAGAAAAGAGACAGAAGTGGTTTCTGGCAAGAGTTCTATTCGGTGAAAACAAACGAGGCGGAAATTCAATATCCACCAAATAATTCAAACAACCAGCCTGATTTTATTAACTATCCTGAAACAAACCTTCTCGACAGGGTAGATGCACTCGGAAATTCAGTATTCCATACATACAGAGTAGTGGTTACCAATTCGTCTGGATTAATGTCTTATGACTCCAGAGAACACACGCTTGCTATAGGTGAAGGTGATTTTCAGTATGAATCATTCCTGTCAATTTCCGACAAGAATCAGAATTATGGAGAGCTCACTTCCAGCTCGATTTATTCAATACCCGCTTATCCTGAAAAATTTACGTTTCAGGATCGTGGATTAGCAATACCCGCCGGACACAATACAATTACCGGATGTGAAATCACTGTGGACGATGGTAGAAACACATATACAAAATCATTTCAACTTCCAGGAATGGTCTCATTTGCGCATGGCGATGGAGGACTTGAAATGGATGCTACTGCCTTAAACAAAACTTACACGATTACCACCCGGATTTTCACAGATACACTGCCAACCGGTTCGGCGAGTAGATATAAAATCACCTATGCAGCAACTCCAGAATGGGAATTATCCCAACTGGCTTCTGTTATTACACTGTTTGATGCTAATGGTTTAATCGATACCAGTGTGTCATCTACAGATGTCAATAATGGTAATACCTATCCAGACTTTTTTACAATAAACGATGTATCGGATATTGCTTCTATAAATCAGCAATTCGATGAGATTGTAGTGTCAGTGTCTGATTCAGAAGGGAATTCATATTCACAGATTTTAAGTCAGGGAGATACAATTACATTCAATCATGGCGATGGGGGGCTGATGCTCAAC
>JBKDHA010000092.1:0-3025 GCA_046335555.1 Bacteroidota bacterium | reverse complement strand
TTCATCAGACTGGATTGCTTTTTTAAGCGTGCATAGGTTAACTTCATGGCTTGAAGCTATTAACCAAAAAGACACGTAAATGATTGGAGAATTTATTGTTTCAACAGAACGGTCTTAAAATCTTATTCGGTATAGTGTCTAATGATACATTACAATTATGGTCAAAAGACAACACCCGTTATTATAAAGGCTCTTTTGATTCTGAAGGTCGTAAGCAAGGCTATTGGCGCTGGAATTACAGTACCGGAACAATTCAGGCCGAAGGGTATTTTAAAAATGATTCATTGATAGGAACACTAAAAATGTATAATTATCAAGGACAGATAATTGGAACTGTTTTTTCGTCGAACGAACAGTTGCCTTAATAGATTAGTAAAAACGTTTTTAAGATGAGAGCAGCCTTCTCTACGGATTGTTTTCGCCCTTTTATTGAAGTCGTTAGTTTAAAATCCAGATAAGTGTATTGATGAAAAATATAATGTTTTTAAACTTAATATTTATTTTAATTTTGTATTCTATGGAAGAAATATACAATAATAAAAGAGAAAGAATACAATTACTCACATGTAAAGACATTATTGAGTTGCATAATATTTTATGTAAGAACTATAAATTACTTCCAGAAATGGAGCCAATAAGTCCATCTGGTGTAAAAAGTATAAATATGTTGGAAAGCGCAGTAAGCAGACAGATGGTCGGTTCGGGAGACTACTATAAGTACTCTGACTATTTTTCCAATTGCGCAACATTGGTTTTTGGTCTTGTAAAAAATCATTCATTTCATAACGGCAATAAACGAATTGGTTTTTTAGCCATGATAAAGCACCTTTACAGCAATGGTTATGTAATTAGACCTCAAATTAAACATAATGAGATTTATGAGCTATTAAGACAATTGGCGGACTCGTCATTAAATAATCATGCAGAGGTTTACAATAGAAAATTCGTTAAACAAAACAAAAAAGAGGATGGCTGGAATGATGAAATGCAAATCAGCTATTTGACATATTGGCTACGAAAAAATACAGAACATAAAAATACAAAAGCAAAGAAGAAGGGAGTTCCAGTAAATGAGCTGGAGAAGATATTACAAGCAAAAGGGTTAACAACAAAGTTTTCGGGTAAATATTTAGCAGTAATAAAACAAAAATCTTTCTTTGAATCAATCTTCTCTCGAAAACCAGAATGGAAAAGAGATTACCTTATTAAAGATTCAAAAAATGTTCATGCCAACTTAATTGAACAGATAAGAAAGGACTTTGGGGTAGCATTTTTAGATGGTGTCGATAATTCTGCATTTTATTCTGATGAAGAAGTGATTAACAATGAGATAATTGCGTATAAAAAAATAATATACAGATTAGCAAAAACATAGTATTAAGATCAAGAAATAAAAATTTCAGCTTACTTTCCCGCCCTCACCTTCACAAACTCATACGGCATATTATCCAAAAACCCCGGCAGGTGAATCGTCAGCGATTTCACCGTTCCGTCGGCATTCAGTTCAAGCTCGGCGGGGGCAATTCCCCAGAGGGGCGAGTTGAACGAACACAGCATTTTGCCGTTGCCCATATACTCGAGCGTGGCTTTTAGCTGCGGATGATGCTGAAAACGCGCCGTGAGTTTTCCGGCTGCTTTGTCTCCGTCAATATACATGCGGCCGTAAACGGGATGTCCGTAGCTGCCCATAAACGCAGCCAGCATTACCGGAGGTTTGCCGGCCAGTTTAACTTCTTCGCGCCATTTGGCAATTTTGGCATCGTTTTCTTTCTGGCCTTCCAGCTCTCCGGGCAAGAAGACTTGGCTGTAATTGCGATACGGCTTCCCGCAAAACGCATCAATAAGCTGGTAGCGCAGCGCTGTAAACAGGCTGTTGTTATCGCTGTTGGTGAGGATAACGAAGCCAACATTTTCCTCAGGCAAAAAGCATACGGTTGACAAAAATCCCGCTGCGCCGCCATCGTGCCAAATTACTTTGCGGCCGTGTATATCGGCCAGAAACCAGCCGAGACCGTAGGCCTGAAAGTGCATGCTCGGGAATATGCTTGAGGTGCGCGGAATAATGGTATGCGGCGTGTAGGTTTTTTTGAGCGCGCTGTACGGCACAATTTCTTTGCCGTTGAAGCGGCCGCTGTCTAAGTTCATCAGCAGCCAGCGCCCCAAATCGCTTACGCACGAGTTGAGCGAACCGGCCGGGCCCAAATTGTCGATGTTGTCGTAATCGAGCTTGTATTGCTGGCCTTCCCAGCGGGTGTAGGGGCTGCAGGCATTTGTATCGGCAGCAATAAATTTATGCATTGTGGTGGTGCGACTCATGCCGAGGGGCGAGAAAAAGCGCTCGGCCAGAAACTCGTCCCAGGTTTTGCCGGTGGCGGCCGGAATAGCTTGTCCGGCGGCCAGAAAAGCCGCATTGCAATACCCGAAAGCCGAGCGGAACGGAATCTGCGGTTCGTGCTTTGCCATGAGTCCGATGATCTGATCGCGGCTCAGGTCCGAATCCCAATGCACAAAATCGGCCTGAAAGGTTTGCAGTCCGATGCGGTGGCACAGCAAATCGCGCAGCGTTACCGCCTTGTTGGCCAGCGGATCGTTGAGGTGAAAGCCGGGCACCCAGCGCCGCACGGTATCATCGAGCGAGAGTTTCTTTTCGGCATCGAGCAGGGCAAGGGCGGTACCGGTAAATGCCTTGCTGCACGAAGCAATCTGAAAAAGCGTTTTATCGTTCACCTTGCCCGGCTTGCCCACCTCGCGCACGCCGTAGCCTTTTGAGGTAACTACTTTGCCGTCTTTCACAATGGCAATGGCCAATCCCGGCAAGTTCCAAGCCGCCATTTCTCGGTTGATGTAGGTGTCGAGGCTGTCGGTTACAAAAGCGGGGAGTTTCTGTGCGTTTAGCGAAACGGTAAAGCAAAGCAGCAGCAGAAAGGAAAAGGAACGATGCATTTTCATTTGGTAAAGGTATTGGGGGTGGGGGGGATTTGCAAGGGGGGGCAACCGAGAAAATAGAATGAGGCCGTTTGAGGTG
>JBKDHA010000091.1:0-13603 GCA_046335555.1 Bacteroidota bacterium | reverse complement strand
CATCAGACTGGATTGCTTTTTTAAGCGTGCATAGGTTAACTTCATGGCTTGAAGCTATTAACCAAAAAGACACGTAAATGATTGGAGAATTTATTGTTTCAACAGAACGGTCTTAAAATCTTATTCGGTATAGTGTCTATTTTTCAGAATACTTAATATGATGCTGTCGCGTCGCCCGCCATCAGGCCGCCAGTTGTGACTTCGTATTTGCCCTTCTACAACACAGCCAATTTTTTTCATTGCTGCTATACTTTTTTCATTTCTGCTGTCGGCTCTGAACTCCACTCGTTCAAAGCCGCAGGTTTCAAATGCAAACTGAAGCAAAAGATATTTGCAATGCCGGTTTAAACCTGTCTGCTGAAATTCTTTTCCGTACCACGTATAACCAAGCTGAACAGAAGAAGCAGCTAACTGAATATCATAAAATCGTGTACTGCCTGCATACCTGTTGCTGCGTTTATCAATAACCGCAAATGCATATTCTTTCTGTTCATTACGCGCATCATCCGCCAGTTTCAGGTAATGCCTCATTTCATCAGGTGTTGTTACTGAAATGAGTGAGTATTTCCAGATTTCAGGTTCCTGTTCTACAAACGGTATGAGGTGTTCGGCATCACTTGTTTCAAGCGGTTTCAGTAGTACGCGCTCATCCTCTAGAACATATTTTTCGGTTGTAATAAAGCTTACTTGCATGGTAAAATGTTTTTGGCAAATCTATTCGTTATTACAGGAAGTGTCTTGTTAATGATACATAAAATGGCACAAACATTAAATTTCAGATGAAAGCCAAAGCAGAAGAAACTTTTATACCTTTGATGCGATCCAAAGGGGTGCTGATGCTGTTTTAAAGCAGCAAAGGCTGAGATCATACCCGGTGTAAGTTGATTTCCAAAAAATCAATTGCACGCACCTGAACAAGGTAATTCTTGCGTAGGGACAGGATTCGGAAAAAGAGCCGTTTCCCTTTAACGAGGAAGTTTCCGGGTCGCAACAGATTCATAAATGCGTTACATTCTACTCTTGCAGGCGGCTCTGCTATTGCCGCTAAGCACAATGGCCCGCCACAAGCTGCAGGGCACAATTACCAATGCCGAAAACGGTCAAGCACTTCCGTATGCGGCGGTAAGAATTTCAGGAACTTTTTCAGGAGCATATTCTGATGCAGAAGGCCGCTATGCAATTAGCGGTTTGGCAGAAGGTCGGTATGCTGTTGAAGTAAGTTTGCTCGGTTACACAACACTGCGCGATACAGTGCAGATTAGTGGTGATGCTGAGAAAAATTTTGCACTTCGCTCTGCTGTTTATCTTCAGCAGGAAGTTGTAGTGCAAGCCACACGCGCCGGCGAAAATTCGGCAATGGCCTCTTCGCAAATGAACCGCGAAGATATTGCTGCGGTTAACTTCGGACAAGATATTCCGGTGCTGCTCAACATGCTTCCGTCTGTAGTTTCTACATCCGATGCGGGTGCAGGAGTTGGTTATACCGGCATCCGAATCCGCGGCACCGATGCAACACGCATTAATGTTACGGTAAACGGAATTCCGATTAACGATGCCGAATCGCAAGGCGTGTTTTGGGTGAATATGCCCGACTTCGCTTCGTCGGTTCAAAGCATTCAGGTGCAGCGCGGAGTTGGGACTTCAACCAACGGTGCCGGAGCTTTCGGAGGTTCTGTAAACATGCAAACCGACGGCCTGCGCGATTCCGCTTTTACAGATTTCATGATCTCCGCAGGCTCTTTCAACACACGCCGCGTTACGCTGAAAACCGGAACCGGACTCCTTAACAACCACTGGGCTTTCGACGGCCGGCTTTCGCGGATTACCAGCGATGGTTATATCGACCGGGCCGCATCAACACTGCAATCGTGGCAAGCAACAGGTGGCTGGTACGGTGATCGCGGATTTGTGAAAGCGGTTGTTTTCGGAGGCAGTGAAAAAACATATCAGGCTTGGTATGGCGTTCCCGAAGATTCGATAAAAACCGGAAATTTCACCTACAATCCTGCCGGTGAAATTTACGACTCGCAAGGAAATATCACTTACTACAATAATGAAACTGATAACTATAAACAAACACATTATCAGCTCATCACAGCGTGGACGCTGAACGAAAAATGGGCATTAAATGCTGCACTGCATGCAACACGCGGCCTCGGTTATTACGAACAGTACAAAGCGCAAAGCACGCTGGCCGATTATAATCTTGCCAATGTAATTAACGGTAATGATACACTTACAGAAAGTGATCTCGTGCGCCGCCTCTGGCTCGACAATTGGTTTTACGGCATCACCTGGGGATTTACAGGAAAAGTATCTAACCGCTGGCAACTTATTATTGGCGGAGCAGCTAATCAATACACCGGCGATCATTACGGAACAGTTGAGTGGACACGCGCCGGAGCTTTTATTCCGAAAGAGTTCAACTATTACTTTAACAATGCTGTTAAAAATGATGTTACCGTTTATGCAAAATCAAATTTGCAGGCTACTCAAAAAATCAACCTGTTTGCAGATCTGCAAACACGATTTGTGAGTTATGAATTTGAAGGTTTTGACAGAAACGGAAACAATGTAACTCAACAAGCTGATTATTTTTTCTTTAATCCAAAAGTTGGAATTACATATACACACAACAACAGCACTTCTATTTATGCGTCGATAAGTGCGGGAAGTAAAGAACCCAATCGTGATGACCACACAGAATCATCGCCAGAGAGCCGGCCGAAAGCTGAGAAGCTGTATGATGCAGAAGCCGGTTTGAAATTCGCAAAGCGTAAATTCCGTTTCGGTGCAAATTTATTTTATATGTATTACATCGACCAGCTTGTGGTGACCGGCAAGATAAATGATGTTGGTGCATACACCCGTCAGAATGCTGATAAAAGTCTTCGTGCCGGCATTGAACTTGAAACAGCATGGCAACCATTTAAAAAATGGAGCATTGCCGGAAACATCGCATTAAGCCAAAACAAAATTTTCGATTACACGGAGTTTGTAGATGACTACGATAATGGCGGACAAATCGAAAACCGTTTCGGAGAAACTGATATTGCATTATCGCCCGGCATTGTAGCTGCGGCTCAACTGAATTGGATGCCGCTAAAGCCCCTTACATTCACACTTACCGGCAAGCATGTTGGCCGACAGTTTCTCGACAACACCTCCAACCGTTCTCGCAGTTTGGATGCTTACACATTCTGCGATCTAAGAATGCAGTGGAAATTTGAAGTCAAATCTATTCGCGAATTGTCGGCCGGAATTCAAATCAATAATGTTTTGAATACGCAATTCAGCAGCAACGGCTACACGTTCGGTTATATTTCGGGAGGATTGCAACAGTTTAACTACTACTTTCCGCAGGCAGGCCGAAATTTTATGCTGATGCTCTCTTTACGGTTCTGATTTTATACAAAACACCACAGTATGCTTTTCGGTAAAAGCATACTGTGGTATTATAATCAGGTATTAATAAGGGAAAAGCGTCATAAACGCATCCATGTCTTTCTCAAGCTTAGTATCAACAGTAAAGTGATACAACCCGCGAGTCCAGCCAAAGAATGCACTTTGCTCATCTACAATTTTCACATAGCTCGGATCCTTGCCTGTAACCAGGATGCGTGGTTTCACACGTCCGTTGTTGGTTGCCCCCGAAACAATGAGTCTGAAATTTTGCTGCACATCTTCCTGAGAAATTGAGCGGCCAAACTGCATATAAATCTTTGTACTGCCTTGTTGATAGATTACAGAGCCATGCTCCCCGCCTTTTGGGGCTATAAACGAATTTCGTTTAAAAGGTCCGATACTGGCCGGTAGTAACTTGCTGAAGTCGGCTCCCCGGGGTTTTGGACGTTTTTCTATGCCATAAGGCACCGGCCCGCTCAGGTTCTGAGTTGATTGCACGTTCACACTTGCCGCAAAAAGCAGCAGGATCAAAGTAAATACAACTCTGATTTTGAGCACGTTTGGATTATTCGTATTGAGCCTAACCGATGATTTAGGGCAAGGGGGCGCAGTCATCGGCACACAAAAATGGTTATTTTTGGCGAAATACAAACATTTGTTTGTTTTACGTTTTATTTTGTGAAGATATATTCCAACATAAGTGATTTCGTCCCTCCCCCGTTTCCTACAGTAACTGCGGGCACTTTCGACGGTGTTCATTGCGGCCATCGGCAAATTATCAGCCGTCTCCGCGAAACGGCGCGAAAAATCGGCGGCGAGACCGTGCTCCTCACTTTCTTTCCGCACCCCCGCATGGTTCTTTTTCCCGATCAGTTTCAGCTTTTGCTGAATACGCAGGAAGAAAAGAAACACCTGCTTGAGCAGGCCGGCATCGATCATCTTATTATTCATCCGTTTACCCGTGAATTTTCTATGCTTTCCTCAAAAGAGTTCATAGAACAGATACTGGTAAACAAATTCAATACCAAAAAATTAGTCATCGGTTACGATCATCATTTCGGGCGTAACCGGGAAGGCAGTTTTGACCACTTAGTTGAGTTTGGTCCGGTTTATGGTTTTGATGTCGAAGAAATACCGGCTCACGAAGTGGAACACGAAAAAGTAAGTTCAACCCGCATCCGGGCAGCCTTAACAACCGGCGATGTCCGCACTGCGGCTAATTATCTGGGTTACAGATACCCGCTCAGCGGGACAGTAGTTAAAGGTCGTCAGCTCGGGCGTACAATTGGTTTCCCTACAGCCAACCTTCAGCCCGATGATACGTATAAACTAATACCGGCCGATGGTGTTTATGCCGTTTTTGTTAAACGCGGCAATACTACCTACCCCGGAATGCTCAATATTGGTGTACGACCCACTGTTGACAACGGATTGAGCCGAACAATAGAAGTAAATGTTATCGGATTTGAGGGCGATTTATACGGCGAAACACTTACGGTTTGCTTCGTTGACCGCCTCCGCAACGAACAAAAATTTGACTCCATTGATACTCTGCGCGCTCAGCTGAATACCGACCGCGATCAGGCATCAGCAATTTTAAAGAATGAAAAACAAGATCTGTAGATTGCTTTTTTTGCTGCTCATCAGCTTTTCGGCACAGGCGCAGCAGCAAGCTGCCGCCCTGCTCGACTCGCTTACAT
Organism: Bacteroidota bacterium; assembly: GCA_046335555.1. Taxonomy (GTDB): domain Bacteria; phylum Bacteroidota; class Bacteroidia; order Palsa-965; family Palsa-965. The sequence goes on along the minus strand of JBKDHA010000091.1, from coordinate 8,498 downwards.
TAGACACAATGGCGGGGTTTACCGACCTGAACGAAGCACTGAAACAGCCCGACAAAGTGTTGAAATTAGTGCTCCGCAAAGAAAAACTCGACAGTTTTCCGGAAGCCATCTGGCAGTTTAAAAACCTGCAGTACCTCGATCTGAGCCGCAACAATATCCGCGAAATTCCCGACTCAATTTCCCGGCTGAAAAACCTGCAGGTGCTGCATCTTTCGCGCAACCAGATCGAATATATGCCTCGTACAATTGGAGATCTGAGCGAACTCCGCATTCTTGATGTAAATCAAAACGAACTTTATGTATTACCGCCGCAAATCGGGAAGCTCCAAAAACTAGAAGTTCTTGACCTCTGGAACAACAACATCAGTGTGTTTCCTGATGAGTTAAAACAGATCAGCGGAAACCTGAAAGTGCTCGATTTACGGACCATTCTCATCAACCGCGAAACACAGGATCGGGTTAAGGCCATGCTGCCGAATACAAAAGTGTATTTTTCGCCTCCGTGCAAGTGCAACGGGTAGTTTTACAAATCACTCATTATCAACAATATACCAGCAATCGATTTTTCACTGAGAAGAATCAGATTGAGTTATGGAGCAATTATTAACATTACCGCATTTTATCCAAATAAAAGTTGCTACTTTTGCGCCGAATTTCAGACATAAGCTCTAAGCTCCATGCAACACGGTAAAATCGCACAGATCATCGGACCGGTGATCGACGTAAGCTTCAGTGACCCGAATACCAAGCTCCCGAATATCCTCGATGCGCTTGTAGTTGAAAAGTCAAACGGCCAGAAAATTATTCTTGAGTGCCAGCAGCACATTGGTGAGGACACCGTCCGCACCATTGCGATGGACTCAACCGATGGCCTTTCACGCGGCATGGAAGTGAAAGCCACAGGCTCTCCGATCCGTATGCCGATTGGCGACGCTATCAAAGGCCGCCTTTTCAATGTAGTTGGTGAAGCTATTGACGGCATTCAGGCCGTTAGCAATGAAGGTGGTTACCCGATTCACCGGATGCCCCCCAAATTTGAAGATCTTTCTACCGCTGCTGAAGTACTTTTCACCGGTATCAAAGTAATTGACCTTATCGAACCTTATTCAAAAGGCGGTAAAATTGGTCTGTTTGGTGGCGCCGGTGTAGGCAAAACCGTACTTATCCAGGAACTCATCAACAACATCGCTAAAGGTCACGACGGTTACTCGGTTTTTGCCGGTGTAGGTGAGCGTACCCGCGAAGGAAATGATCTTCTCCGCGAGATGATCGAAAGCGGTATCGTAAAATACGGCGATGCTTTCAACGAAAGCCTCCACAAAGGTGGCTGGGACATCAGCAAAGTGGATACCAACAAGCTGAAAGAGTCGCAGGCTACCTTCATCTTCGGACAGATGAACGAGCCTCCGGGAGCCCGTGCACGCGTTGCGCTGTCGGGTCTTACGCTTGCTGAGTATTTCCGTGATGGCGATGGCGGCGGCGGAAAAGACATTCTGTTCTTTATCGACAATATTTTCCGTTTCACACAGGCCGGTTCAGAAGTGTCAGCGCTTCTCGGTCGTATGCCTTCGGCCGTAGGTTACCAGCCCACACTGGCTACCGAAATGGGCTTGATGCAGGAACGCATTACATCTACAAAGCGTGGTTCTATCACATCAGTACAGGCCGTTTACGTTCCTGCTGATGACTTGACTGACCCGGCTCCGGCGACCACCTTTGCTCACCTTGATGCTACAACCGTACTTTCACGTAAAATCGCAGAGCTTGGTATTTACCCGGCTGTAGATCCTCTGGATTCTACATCACGTATCCTTTCTCCGGCGGTTGTAGGTGACGAGCATTACGGTTGCGCGCAGCGTGTTAAACAGCTTCTTCAGCGCTACAAAGAGCTTCAGGACATCATCGCCATTCTTGGTATGGATGAACTTTCTGAAGAAGATAAGCTGGTTGTACACCGCGCCCGCCGCGTTCAGCGCTTCCTCTCACAGCCTTTCCACGTTGCCGAACAGTTTACCGGTCTCAAAGGCGTATTCGTGAGCATCGAAGACACAATCAAAGGTTTTAACATGATTATGGACGGTGAAGTGGATGAATATCCCGAAGCTGCGTTCAACCTTGTTGGAACTATTGAAGATGCAATTGCAAAAGGCAAAGCTATCCTGGCCGAAGCCAAGTAATTCAACGCACTTAACTGCTCACGATGAAACTCGATATCATTACACCCGATAAGAAGCTGTACAGCGGCGAAGTGAAGTCGGTAGTTCTGCCCGGCAGCGAAGGTTCGTTCGGAATTTTGAACAACCACGCCGCTATGATTTCGACACTCATCAAAGGCCGTATCAAAGTAACGGATGCAAACCAGTCAACACAAACTTTCGATATTAACGGAGGTGTGGTTGAAGTGTTTCACAACACCATTACCGTACTGGCCGAATAATCGGTGATTCTTATTTGTTGTCAAAAAAAGCGAAACGGCTCTGTCATAACTGACGGAGCCGCTTCGTTTTTTATACTTACAATTTATTCAATAACAAAGCGGTGATTCTCACTCACATTATTTCCGCTGATGCTCATGTTGTAAACACCGGCAGAAATTCCGGACGGCAATTGAATTTGCTGCAATGTTTCACCTTCTGCAACTACTAGCTGCTGATTCAGCACTTCGCGACCAAGCATATCGGTAATGCGAATTTCGATTTGCTGCTCGGTTGGTGAATTGAGACTCAAATTCAGTGTTGGGTTGCTGAGTGTAACAGGGTTCGGGAAAAATGATGCTGGGTAGCTTATACTTTCGATGACCTCTGCTTGTCGCAAATTGCTCCCGTTCGTAAGTGTTAGGTTAAAACAAAGTACCGTAATCGTTCCAGAACTCATTACAGTAGCTAGCAAATTAATAGGTTTAAAATCGCCAGTAGTTGAAATAGGGTAATCGGTGAGAATACAGGGATGATGAATGGTAATTCCTGATGTAGTTACTTCATTACATCCTGAGACACCATTAAAATAGGATTTCACAAAGTATTCATTGTAGGGACTACCCTGAAGAATTCCGGTACTTGTACCATAAAGCGTAATTCCTTCAGCAGGGGCATTATAAAAAGCAGATATTTTATCGCAATATTCATTTTCTGAGGTCCCGTAAGTAATTTCAATTAGTGCATCTCCTGTAGAGTCATCAACCATATACATAACCATATCGGAACCACCCTGTAATCCATTTACTGCTGTCCCACCCACATAGTAAATCCATTTTCCCAAACTGTTTTGTCGGCTGATAATACTGCTCCCATAATTGACCCCGTTAGCCGAATAATTCCGTTGTGAATTCCACACAACTGTAGATGCAGTAGGATCAGTTTTAAAAATAAGGACATCCCAATTCGATCCAACTGTTGTACTCCCGGTTATAACAAATCCGTTTGACCCGCCACCAAAACCAGGAGCTATACATACTGCTGAAAATTGATCCGCTCCTCCTGTATTGTAGGTTGTCATAGGTGAAGTCGGTTTTCCTGTTGCTGCTTTCACGCGAAACATTATGCCATCATTAACACCGCTAATAAATTCTGTATGGCCGCCGACAACTAATAATTCCTCTCCATTAGAAGTTATATATGGTGAAGCAATTATGTCATTTGCAAATACTTTATCTAGAATTCCCGGTCCAAGAAAGTCATATATATTTGCCCATATCAATCGATTTTTTTGACCATCAATAGCCATAATAACTGGTCGTCCGCCATTTCCAGTGCCAACTGTTGCATCAGTATAACCAGTAATAAAAATTTCGCTTTTATTTGTATCCAATCCGCGACAAGCCGATAAAGCATATGTGTCCGTGGCAGGGGCTGGACTTACTACTACCCATGCTTTTACATCCAAGACATTTCCACCGGAAGACAAAATGGCAGTAAAAATACCTCTTTCAATACTATATGATGGGTCAGAATATTGACCAACTACAAAAATTTGACCGCCATTAATCTGTAAAATTTTACAGGGACTTGCTGCCAAATTTCCCCCAGAGGTTGTAGTCAGTCGATATATTTGATTAAATGTATTTACACCTACGATTGTGCCGTTTACGTCAGTACGCGTTAGTAGTAGATCGGAATTATTAAGTACTAGAGTTGACCCGGCCAGCAGATGGCCTTGGCCACCATCTATGACATTCTCGCCATCATGAAGATAAACAGAACCTAGTATTCCATTTTTGTTTTGAAAATACTGAGCCTGAGATGTTACCAGATTCAATACACTTAAAATAGTTAGCAGTTTTTTCATGGCTGTGTATTTTTGATTTATGATGCAAGCTACAATCGAACAGATGCCAATAGCAATTATTTACATGTATTTTATTAAACAGTTTTAGTTGTCGATAAAACATAACAATTCATTGTTTTTATTTAACTGTCATTTACTTAAAATTTCACCTCCCAATGAAACATAAAACAAAAGGCAGGGTTTAAAACCCTGCCTTTTGTAACAATAAAATTAGTAACAGCGCAAATTAGTGCGCGCTAAAATCTATTCCATTATAAAACGATGGTTTTCTTTTACACCATTTCCGTTAATACTCATGTTGTAAACACCGGCAGAAAGTCCGGACGGCAATTGAACTTGCTGCAATGTTTCACCTTCTGCAACTACTAGCTGCTGATTCAGCACTTCGCGACCAAGCATATCGGTAATGCGAATTTCGATTTGCTGTTCTTCGGCAGCATTCATTTTCAACTGTAATACGGGAGAGTTAAGCGAAACCGGATTCGGGAAAACCGAAGACTGTAATGCAGCTTCAGTTTCATCAGTAGTATTTGCTAAACGTGCATTGCTGCCCGAAGCAATTGTTACCGCATAACAAAGCTGGAACATAAATGCTTGCTGCGGCATGCTTAATGCCAGTGAAGTGCTTCCAAAGCTACCGGTGGCAAAATAGGTTGGGAATTTTTGTGATACCAGATAACGCTGTGTGAGCGGACTATCTTTGTTAACGTTGCAAGCTGTTACTCCGTTGTAGTATGCTTTTACAAAATATTCGTCGCCTGCATCAAAGGCAAACATATAATTGCGATTACCAAATACAGTAAATCCGTCGGCAAGGGTATTGGTGAAACTTGATAATTCTGCCGAATATTCGTTGTCGGTTGAACCATACGTCCACTCAGTTAATCCGTTTCCGAAATCATCTAGCAATGTAACCACCATATCCTGACCGCCAAAAAAACCAAGATCGGGAGTAGAGGACAGATAATACGTCCAGCGTCCGCTTGTTGTTTGGCGTTGTATAATATCAGAGGCTACACTTTCACCTCCTCCTGAATATTTATAGTTATTTGCCCAGCGAATAACGGCTCCGGTAGCATCCACTTTCATTGCAAATGGCTGGCGTGATCCATAAGCTACGTTTTGCCCGGCCATCACAAAACCATTTCCACCACCACTCGTGCCGGTAGCAATTGTTACTGCCACACAGTTATCTTCTTTTCCACTGTCGTAAAGGTTTACTGTTCCTACAGGATTACCATTCGCTGAATTAACGCGATAGCTGAACACGAAATTGTCGCCCTGATCGTCGTACAAATCGCCCACTACAAACACTTCATTCAACAGTGCAGGTTGATAAGGAGAAGCTACCACATCTTGCGGCAGGAATTTATAAGCAGTAGAGAATATAGGTGGATTGAAATCGTAAATGCGTCCCCAGATCAGTGTATTGGTGCTTCCGTTAATGGCCAGCGTAAGGGCACGGGCACCGTTATTTGGTGTGGTGGCATCTGTGTAACCGCAGATATAAACTGTATTGCTGGTTACAGGAAGGGCATTGCAGGCCGAAGTAGCGGATAAACCATTACTAATTGAAGGTGTAATCGTTTGCCATCCAACTACGCTGATAATAGCTCCGCCAGAATTGAGAACAGCTGTGAAAATTCCAGATGGAGTTGCCGACACCGCTGAGCCATAGTTACCCACCACACAGATACGACCATTGGGTATCTGAAGAATTTTTACAGGATAGGCATTTAACGGCAAGTTATTGGTAGTGGAAAGCCGATACACCTGATTAAACGAGTTGGGACCTGCAATGTTGCCGTTTACATCTGTTCGAGTCAACAAGAGGTTAGTGCCTCCAAGTGCATTGGTATTGCCCGCAATAAGATGCCCCTGCCCGCCTAAGGTTACATTTACACCATCGGCAATTCGATCGGTAGAACCTGTGTTGTTCAGGTTTTGATAATACTGTGCATTCATTGCTCCGAATGCCAGTATTGAAATGAAAGACAAATACTTTTTCATGAGTGTGAAGTTTTAATGAATAATAAAACTACAACTTGATATTAATTCATTAAAATAAATTCTATTTAAATAATCAACAGATTTAGTTGTCGAACTTTTACATTTTTCTGCATCAGCAATAAATAATTATTCTTCCAGAAATAGTAAATAAAAAAGCTATCTCCAGCCCATTTTAAAAATAGGATAGAGATAGCTTTTACAATTATTAATAAATAGCTGATAAACTATTTAATACCAACTATTCCAATACAAAACGATGATTCTCACTCACATTATTTCCGCTGATGCTCATATTATATACACCGGCAGAAAGTCCTGAGGGCAATTGAACTTGCTGTAAAGATTGGCCTTCTGTAATAGTGATTTGCTGATTCAGTACTTCGCGGCCCAGCATATCGGTAATACGAATTTCAATTTGCTGTTCGGTTGGTGAGTTCAGATTCAGGTTAAGTACCGGCGCTGAAAGTGAAACCGGATTTGGGTACAATGTTGATGATACGACGTTGGTTTCCTGTGTTTCGGCAGTACGTGCATTGCTTCCTGTTGCAATTGTAACATTGAAGCAAAGCACATTGACAGCCGCAAAAGCAGGTATTGTGGCTAGAAAATTAGATGGTCCAACCGCACCTACACGTGTAACAGTAAACTGTGTGCGCGCAACTGGATATAAACCGGAAGCATGAGGAACAAAAGCCTCATTGCATCCCGAAATAGCATTGTAATATGCTTTTACATAGTACTCATCATTTGGGTCACCTGCAACAGCTCCAGGGCCATTGCCAAACATGGTAATTCCATCAGCAACTGTTCCAGTGAAGCTAGAAATTTCTTCGCAGTTTTCGTTTGCTGTCGTTCCGTATGTGTACTCTCTTGGGGCATTTCCGGTGAGATCATCAACAAAATATACAACCATGTCAGATCCACCTTGTGAACCATTTACTGCTGTTCCAGCGGCATAATAGAACCATTGTCCAAATGTATTTTGGCGCTGAATTATATCTGTTCCAAAATTATCGCCACCACCGGTGTAATCCTGTAATGTGATCCAAGCAGCTCCAGAGCCCACCGGATCTGTTTTAAATGTAATGGCATCCCAGTCGCCGTTAACATTGGTACTACCTGTAATTGCAAATCCGTTTGTGCCACCGCCAGCACCTGTAGCCACGCATACAGCAGTAAACTGATCGTTTCTGCCGCTATCAAAACTAGTAAGCAACCCAATAGGATTACCATTTGCAACGTTTACGCGGAATGTAAATCCAGCATCAAACCCTGTAACATCATAATAGGTACCTACAATAAATAACTCATTCACCCCAGTAGGCAAATAAGGCGAGGCAACAATATCAGAAGCTATAACTTTAGCTTGCGTTCCCGCTGGCAAAAAATCATATAAACGAGACCAGATGAGTGCGTTTGTGCTTCCATTAATGGCAATAATAATTGGACGAACACCATTGACTGATCCAACAACTGCATCTGTATAGCCGATAATATAAATATTATTGCTAGCTGCAGCCAATGCACGACATGCCGATATTGCAGAAAGATTAGTGCTTGGTCCGGGAATAGTTGTTTGCCATCCTCTCACATTGAAAACAGCTCCGTTTGCCTGTAACACAGCAGTAAAAATACCTGGAGCAACCACAGATGTTGGGTCATAATAAGAGCCTACAACACAAATACGCCCGCTAGCCACTTGCAAAATTTTACACGGATATGTACTTAATACAATTCCACCTGCAGTTGTTAAACGATAAACCTGATTAAAGGTATTTCCCCCGCCAATTGTTCCATTTATATTGGTTCGGGTTAGCAGCAAGTCCTGTCCGCCAAGAGTTTGTGTTACACCGGCAATTAAATGCCCCTGACCACCTGCTGTAATGTTTACACCATCATACGCATAATCATATGCAGGTGTACCATTCAAGTTCTGAAAGTATTGCGCCTGAGCTGTACCAAAGGCCAATACACATAAAATAGATAGTAGTTTTTTCATGGCTGTGTGTTTTTGATTATGATGCAATCTACTATCACTTAAATCCACTTTACAATTATTTGTAAGTCACAGCTGTCCAAAATAAATTTTCAGAATAACCTTACCTGAGCCGAATCAGCCTTTTCGGGCGGTCTGAAGAAGGGATCATCCAACCAACCCCACAGATCAACTTTCACCAGTAAATTCAATCGAAGAAAGACTACCA
>JBKDHA010000090.1:0-19181 GCA_046335555.1 Bacteroidota bacterium | reverse complement strand
TATTATTTAAAAGTTCGCCCTGAACAAACGTTCATGGGCATCTCCTTTACATCATGAACCGCCGTGTACGAGGTCCGTATGCACGGTGGTGTGAGAGCCTCTCCCTGTCAGCGAAAGCTGGCAGGGCGGGCTACTCGATTACCTGCCGCTTTTCTTTGTCACAGTAGATGGCTTACCAATCTTCGGGGGCAATGGTATTACAATGTTTCGTGTTTCCAAAAATGTTATTGAATGTTTTTTTTGATGTCTACCACTATCGCTAAAAGTCCGCAATGAGTTAATTATACTCCAAATGTTTTTGTCAATGTTACCAGCTTGGCTTATGTTAATTGTGTCTTTTTTTGTCACAATTTGGATAGCAACTACGTCACAGTCGAAACACTTTTCTTTAGTTGTCCTTATAGATGTATCAGTCACAACTTTTTGAACAAAAGTGTCAATCAAATAAAAAAGTGTGTCAGGTAAAATTCCATAACAAGTAGTGTCAATTTTATATGGTGAAAGATATATCTTGTTACTATCAACAATAAATGAAAAGCTTCTTGTCCACCCGTTTGTGTAACTCATTTCAAAGGTTGTAAAAGTGTGGGAACCATTTTCAGTTGGCGTCCTGTCTGAGCAACTATAAAAAAGAGTTGTCAAAAAAATAATGAAAAGTGTAAGTCGTGTCATTCTTTTTCTCTAAGATGCAATTAGCAGGGTTTGTCCATAAAGTGGCAGGTAACTCTCTACTATACGCAATAATACCAAGAAACAACTAATAATCAAAGTATTTATAAAAAACAGTCAACCAATAAAGTATATTAATAAATATGATAAACACGCATTGCGCAACATTTGTATTATCAATTCAATACATAAAACGCATAGCCAAACAGCCCCACCCAAAACAACCTTTCCCCCCCCAAAAAACCCCAACCAAAACCCCCATCTTCCGTTTATCTTTGCCCCAATGCTTCTGCTCACACCCTCCCGCTGGAAAGATTACGAATTGCTCGATTGCGGCAACTTCGAAAAACTCGAACGCTTTGGCCAGTACGTTACCATACGGCCCGAACCGCAGGCTGTTTGGCCGCGGGTGCTGTCTGAAAAAGAATGGCTGAACATGGCACACGTTAAGTTTGAGCCGCAAACCAGCTCGTCGGGAACGTGGAAGAAGCTGAAGAAAAACATGCCCGACCGCTGGCATATCAACTACACGCTGCCGGGCGGACAAACCATAACCCTGCGCATGGCGTTAACGGCGTTCAAGCACGTTGGCGTGTTTCCGGAGCAGGCGGTGAATTGGGATTTTATCCAGAGCGGGCTGCAAAGCATGAAAACAAAGCAGCCGCGCTTCCTCAACCTGTTTGCCTACACCGGAGGCGCATCGCTGGCAGCACGCGCTTCGGGTGCTGAGGTTACGCATGTTGACTCGGTAAAACAGGTAGTTACCTGGGCCAACGAAAACATGAGCATTTCTAAGCTCGACAATATCCGCTGGTTGGTTGACGATGCGCTGAAATTTGTAAAACGCGAACAGCGCCGCGGCAGCCGCTACCAAGGCATTATCCTCGATCCTCCGGCTTATGGTCACGGACCGGCCGGCGAGAAATGGAAGCTCGAAGAACAAATCAGCGAAATGGTTTCGTCGGTTACCGAATTGCTTGATGAGCGTGAACACCTGTTAATCCTCAATGCTTATTCGCTCGGCTTTTCGGCCATGATTCTCGAAAACCTGTTTACCCCGGCGCACGTTAAAAACCTCACCACCGGCGAGCTTTTCCTTCAGGCCAAATACGGACCTAAGTTGCCACTCGGGATTTTTGGGCGACTGCAAAAAATTGCCCGCTAGTTGAAAATCTGTTAAAATCAGTAACGAAAACAGTATTTCGGCGTTATTGATGTATATTTGATTGTCTGTGTCCCAGAAACTGTTTAAGAATTGTTTTTGAACTTTGTTATGAGGCCATTTTTTGTCAGACGAGGCGACTTTTGCAGCGCATATCGGAGATGATCTGGGCAAAAAAGTCAACGAAGTATGACGGAAAATGGGACATAACAAAATCGAAGGATAATTCTTAAACAGTTTCTTAGGATATGGAAAAGGTTGAGACCCCGCATCATTGGAGAGAGCTATGAGCACCGCCTCACATTACGATTTACTGTTGGGCAAACTCGATGAGTTTATCCGGAAGTATTATAAAAACCAGCTGATACGCGGGTTGCTGTATGCTTCGGGCTTGGTGCTAAGCGGCTTTCTGGTAGTTGCCCTGCTCGAATACTTTGCCCGGTTTGATACAGCAGTGAGAACCGTGCTGTTCTGGGGCTTTCTTGCTGCCGCCGGCGCAGTGCTTGCAAAATTGGTGTTTGTGCCGCTGTTTCGTCTTAACCGCATCGGCAAAATCATTTCACACGAACAGGCGGCAGCAATTATCGGCACACATTTTACCAATGTTCAGGATAAGCTGCTCAACGTGCTGCAACTGCATCAGGCGGCTTCGGCTCCCGGTGTCAGCCGCGAACTTATTGAGGCCAGCATTAACCAAAAAATAAACGAACTCCGCCCCGTTCCGTTTACAGCAGCTATTGACTTACGTCAGAACAGACGCTATGCAAAATATGCATTTGTGCCGCTAATCATAATCGCGGTTATATTTCTTACAAATGCCAGTTTAATTACCGAAAGCACCAAGCGCCTTGTTCGTCACGGCGAGTATTTTGAGCAGGAAATGCCGTTCAAAATAAGCATTGTGAACACCAAGCTGGAAGCCGCCGAAAGCGAAGATTTTAAGCTCGACATCAAACTTAGCGGAGCCGAAATTCCCGAAACAGTTACTATTCTGATCGGCGATAATGAGTACAAGCTGAACCGCGAATCAACCGTAAACTTCAGCCACCTGTTCCGCAATGTTCAGAAAACACAGGAGTTTCGCCTCAGTGCCGACGGGTTTACGTCTGCGCCCTACACACTCAATGTACTTGCCAATCCTATTGTGCTCAACTTTGATGTGGAGCTGACTTATCCGGCTTATACCGGCCGCAAAAATGAAGTACTGCGCAACACCGGCGATCTTTCTGTGCCGGCCGGAACGCGCATCAACTGGAAATTCAACACCCGCGCTACACGCAATATGCGGGTGCGTATGAACGACAGTCTTTACACGCTAAAAGCAACCGGCGAAAACCGTTTTGGTTTTGCGCAGCGCGTGTTGCAGAGCCGCACCTACACACTGCACACCGCCAATGAGTTTCTGAGCAGCAAAGACTCGATGCGCTACAGCATCAACGTTATTCCTGATCTTTATCCGGCAATCAGCGTTACAGAAAAACGCGATACCGCCTCTGCCCTGCGCCTGCAGTTTACCGGCGATGTAAAAGACGATTACGGCTTTACAGCACTCACCTTCCGCTACCGCACTTTAAATGCAGCCGACAGCACCGGAAAAACCGTTCAGGAAGATATGCGCAGCGTTACGCTTCCCGTTGGCCGCACACAACTGCGCGATCAGTTTTATTACTTCTGGGATCTTTCGCAGTTGGATATTCAGCCCGGCCAGCAGATTGAATATTACTTTGAAGTATATGACAACGACGGTGTAAACGGAGCCAAAGCCACCCGTTCGCAACGCATGATTTATCAGGCACCCACCAAGCAGCAGCTTTCTGACCTGAACGATGCCGGCAACAAAGAGGTGGAGAAAATGCTTGAGGAAAGCCTCAAAGAATCGCAGCAGCTGCAGAAGGACATTGATGAGTTGTACAAAAAACTCATGGAGAAGAAGCAAATGACCTGGGAAGAGCGCAAAAAGCTTGATGAACTCACCCTGCGTCAGCAACAACTTCAGCAGAAAATCGACAACCTGAAACAGCAGAATCAGGAAAACATTAATCAGCAACAAGAGTTCCAGCAAAGCAATCCGCAGCAGGAACAAATGAGTGAGCTTTTCGATCAGCTGAATACTGATGAAATGAAGAAGCTGCTCGACCAAATGGAGAAGCTTCAGCAGCTTGAAATGAACAAGCAGCAAACGCAGAAGATGCTCGACCAGATGAAGCAGGAAAACACAGACACCCGCAAGAATCTGGATCGTACACTCGAGCTTTTCCGTCAAATGCAGGTTGAACAGAAGCTCGAAAACGCCATTAATGAGCTGAACGATATTCAGGAGAAACAAGACTCACTGGCCAAGCAATCGGAACAAAAAGATGCGGATGCTAAAGACATAAAGCAGGCGCAAGACAGCCTCAACAAGCGTTTTGATGAACTTCGTCAGGAGCTTGATGAGCTGCAGGAATTAAACGAAAAGCTGGAGAGCCCGAACGACCTGCCTAATACCGATGTGCAGGAGATGGAAATTCAGCAGCAGCAGCGACAGAGCAGTCAGCAACTGCAAAACGGTAAGTCCGGAAAAGCATCGCCATCGCAAAAGAAAGCAGCAGATCAGATGAAGCAGCTTTCGCAGCAAATGCAGGATGCTAAAAAGCAAATGGACGAGGAGAAAGAAGGTGAAGACATGAAAGCCATCCGCGCCCTGCTCGATAATCTCTTGCAGCTTTCTTTCGATCAGGAAGCGCTGATGAAGGAAGCAAAACAGGTAAATGTTAATGATCCGAAATATCCCGGCCTGGCGCGCAAACAAAGCAAACTCCGCGATGATGCGCGAATGATTGAAGATAGTTTGCTTGCTCTTTCAAAGCGTAATCCCAAGATTTCGCCGAAGGTAAACGAGGAGATTACAAACATTAACAGCAATATGGAGCGCTCGGTACAAAGCCTTGCCGACCGCAGCACCGCAGAAGCACAAAACCGCCAGCAGCAGGCAATGACCTCTGTTAATAATCTTGCACTCATGCTCAACGAATCGTTGGAGCAAATGATGCAGCAGATGAATCAGCAAAACAAGAGCGACAAAGAAGGCAACGGCGAATGCAAGAATCCCGGAAAAGGCAGCAAGCCCGGAAAAGGCGAAAAGAATAAACCCGGACAAGGCAAGCAAACCAAAGACGGCGAAAAAGGTAAGGGCGGCGACGGAAAGAGCGGCATGGAAGGAATTCGCATGAAGCAGCAATCCATCAATCAGCGCATGCAACGTATGCAGCAAATGCAGCAGAACGGTCAGCCGCTGAGTGCCGAAGAACTTGCCCGACTGGCTGCTGAACAGGAAGCCCTGCGCCGCATGCTCGAAGAATCAATGAAAGGCACAAAAGGGAATAAAGAAAATCCCGGAGGAACCGGTGCCGGCGATCTTCCCGCAAAAATGGAAGAAACAGAAAACGACCTCGTTAATAAACGCATAAACGCTGAAACACTCAAGCGCCAGCAAGAAATTATTAATAAATTGCTGGAGTACGAAAAGGCCGAAAAAGAGCGCGAACAGGACGAAAAACGCGAAGCCCAGCAACCAAAAAGTGATCAGGAAAGTAACCCTGCTGACTTTTTAGAGTATAATAGGCAAAAACAGAAAGAAGCTGAACTTTTGAAGACTGTGCCCCCTGATCTTTCCCCGTTCTACAAAGGCAAAGTCAACGAATATTTTAACGGCGTAGAACAGCAATGAACCTGAATTTTGAAATGGTACAGGAACAGAAAATTTCGTTTGCATCCACCCCTGAGAATATCACTCTGGTAGAGAAGTTGGTAAACGACCTCTGTGCAAATTCATCGATATCCGAAGATTACTACGGAAATATTCTTGTTGCCCTTACTGAAGCAGTAAACAACGCAATTCAGCACGGAAATAAGCTTGATGCTGCAAAAGCTGTTGATGTTGGCTGGACAACAGAAAACGACCGCCTCAAAGTAACCGTATCCGATCACGGTCCCGGATTTGATTTCAGTAATCTTCCTGACCCAACCAATCCCGAAAATTTAGAAAAACCCAATGGCCGGGGCGTATTCCTCATGCGCAACCTTGCCGATAATATTGAGTTTTTTGATGAAGGGCGCACCGTACAGCTTGAATTCAACCTCAAAGCCTGATATGCCCCGCGCAGCAGAAAGCATTCAGTTTTTCTCAGACAATATTCCTTTTGTGCTTCCGTCAAAAACAGAAGTGCGAACCTGGCTTTATCGTGTCGCTAAAAAGCACAAGAAAACAATTGGAGAGATCAGCTACATCTTTGTTTCTGATGAACAGCTTCTGCTGATGAATCAGCAATTTCTGCAACACGATACATACACCGATATTATCTCTTTTGACAGCACCGAAGGTTCAACTCTTTCGGGCGAGTTTTATATCAGTATAGACCGTGTTCGCGACAATGCCAAGAGCTTTGGTGTTCCCGTTCGCGATGAACTGCACCGCGTAATGGTTCACGGACTTTTGCACCTCTGCGGGTTTAAAGACAAGCGAGCCAAAGAAGTTGCCGAGATGCGCAAACAGGAAGAAAAAGCTTTAGCTTTACGATAGACAAAACAGCAAACACATGAAAGCCGCGCGCCTTTTTCTGATCACCTCCCTCCTCTTCTCTCCTGTTGCAGCAACATCGGTTTTAGCGCAGCAACCGGCAACAAAACAACCAGCCCAGCCTTCGGCAAAGGTTAAAGCACTTTACGGCACATGGACGTTTATCGGTTCCGAAACATTTTCAATGCCGCAGGATCCGAACGATGCTCAAAAGACGGATGTTTTGATCCTGAATGCCGACGGATCATTTACGTTCAAAATGGATGGTACCGAACATAAGGGTAAATGGGTTGCAGATGCTTCAGCAACACTTATTACCCTAACAGACGAAAGCACTAACGAAGTCTTTAAACTACGCGTGCTTGAGAAAACAGCAAAACGCCTTAAAGTTGATTATCGCGACAAGGACGATGTACACAACATACTCATCTATGAAATGAAGTAAACGAAAAGCCGGAAGTTAGTCTTCCGGCTTTCTTGTTTCTGTTGCAAACAGCTTTGTTTGATTCGCTTTCTTCGGCTGTTTTTTCTTCCTACGTTCGATAGTTTCCCGATTAGGGTTGGTCAGCTTTTTAAGTATCCTCCCCGCCTCTTTTCTGAATTCATCCGAGTTTCTGATTTCAGCTAACCTTGCTCTTGCCTCTCGCATTGTTTCTTCGTGGTTCACAATTGGCAAAGGGTAGTTTATTCCCGGAATAAAATTATACGTTCGGCATAAGTCTTCAGTCAGCTTCCACGGTTCGTGTATATGTTCTTTTGGAAGTTGAGCCAATTCCGGAATCCAGGTTTTGATGAAAATGCCGTCAGCATCGTTGTCATACGACTGCTTGACCACATTATACATCCGCAGCGTATTTGTTCCTGTTATTCCGGCCTGCATTTGTATTTGCGGATAATGTATGCCCGGCTCATAATCCAGAAACTGTTTTGCCAGATGCAGTGCGGCTGTTTTCCAATGTTGCCCCAGGTTGTGTACAAAGAAGGAAACAACCATTGCCCGCATTCTAAAGTTGAGATAGCCGGTTTTGGCTACGCAGCGCATACAAGCATCAACCAACGGATAACCTGTTGTTCCCGTCTTCCAGGCATTTATCCAATCCTCGTTTTGTATTATATCTCGATCTGGATAAGCTTTATTTACTGGCCCCTCTTCCATTTCGCATTCCTGCTCAAACTTTTGAATGAAATGTGCTTGCCAGTGCAGCCGTGTCAGGAACTGATTGAGCGGAAATTTCTTGGTCGGATGCTCTATAATTTCCTGCCGGGTATATTGAATAACCATTCTTGCTGATAAGCATCCGTAAGCTATGTAAGGCGAAAGCCGGCTGCAACTTGTTCGGCTTAGATTGGGTTTTGAAATTTGCTTCGCATACTTCAACCCTCTTTCACGAAGAAATGATTCTAAATATCTCCAGCCGTATGATTCGCCCCCCGGCTGCATCATCTTGTTGGGAATCGAAAGTCGCTCAAGCATTACATCAGGTACAGCAAACCGTTTTTCAAGCTCCTTATCGTGTATGAATTTAGCCCAATGATGATCGTCGATGATGAGTTGAGCATCTGCATAAAACTCATTCATTCGCCTTCCCCATTCCGATCTGTTTTTCAGTTTTCGGAATACCGGTAGCTGTAACGATTCGTGCCAGTTTATGTTTGACAGTTTAAGCAGTTCCGCTATTTTTTTGTCTCGCTGAAATGTTAATTGGTTGCCTGTTTCCTGATGGCTATATACAGCAACAATCTTGTGTCTTTCAATTATTGCAGTGAACACATCTGCTGCATTGCCATAAAGAACTAGCACCTTTGTATTGAACGAGGCTAATCGAGAGTTTATATCAGCAATGCTTTCCCAGATAAACCGGTGATGTCTTTCATCCTGATCATCACCCCGGATTATGTTAGACTCAAAAATATAGATTGGTAAAACTAAGTTCCCTGATGTAAGGGCCGCAGCAAGGGCGTAGTTATCGTGTAACCGCAAATCGCGTTTAAACCACATCACAACAACTCCCTGATCCTGAGAAAGCATCAGAATTTCTTTAGTTTCTCGTTTGGTTTTGCGTATGCGTATCGTGCAATTCGTGTTGTTGTGTGATAGCTGTCGAGGTTGCTGCTGGTTACTGTTTGAAGTTGTTCCAAATCTATATAGCCATCTGTTTGCAGTGCACTTTCATCAAGCCACACCTCTTCTACTTTGCCAATAATCAAAACTGTTCCGTTTTGCTTTATCTCTGTTTCCCCATCAAATCGACAACCTATTCTCAAATGACTTTCCGTTACATAGGGCGCAATAATGCCGTCTGTCCAAATCGGTGTTAATCCAACAGCATCAAATTCTGATTGCTCGCGTGGATAGCGCGCTGCTGTTTGATGCGCTTTTTCTACAATGTCTGGATTAATATGGTTAAGCGTAAACCAGCCTGTTTCTTTCAGGTTTTCGTAAGTGTGTCGGTCGGCTTCTGGCGGACGAACAATCATGCCTACTAATGCCGGTGAAGCACCCAAATGAAACACCTGTGAAAACACAGCAAGGTTTGTATTGCCCTCTGCCGATTGTGTGCCCACTAAACAAACACTTTTAAATCCCCACAAGCTATTTACAAAACTTGTTCTGAACCGTTGGTCAAACGCCTCAATTGTTCCACGTGAAAATTGTTTCATACAACCTGATAACAGCGCCCGGTAGCGTTTTGTTTATAGGTTTCACGTGGAACACGGCAAATTTGTTTTTTTGCTAATCTGCATTGTTCCACATGGAACAATGCTTTGTTTTGCACCGATAAATGATTATGTTGCAAACTACTATCTAATTAACTTTTGCTTGTGTACTTGTATCACTACAATGGCTGTTACTTGCCTTGCATATTCCCTACCTTTGCAGCACATAACTGAATACAATGTTGCAAGATTACGATGTTATTGTTGTTGGTGCCGGTCATGCCGGTTGTGAAGCTGCTGCTGCCGCTGCTAATATGGGTTCGCGTGTGCTGCTCATTACTATGAATATGCAAACCATTGCCCAGATGAGCTGTAATCCGGCTATGGGCGGAATTGCCAAAGGACAGATTGTACGCGAAGTTGATGCGCTTGGCGGTTACTCCGGAATTGTTAGTGATAAAACGGCTATCCAGTTCCGAATGCTGAACAGATCGAAAGGCCCGGCTATGTGGAGCCCTCGTGTTCAAAGCGACCGCTGGCGTTTTGCTGAAGAGTGGCGTCTCATGCTTGAGCAAACTCCGAATCTCGATTTTTGGCAAGATATGGTTGGCCGGTTACTTATTAGCGGCAACAAGGTAGTTGGCGTTGTAACCGGAATGGGAATTGAAATTCGAGCAAAAGCAGTTGTGCTTACCAATGGAACCTTCATGAATGGAATTATCCATGTAGGTGAAAAGCAATTTGGCGGCGGTAGAATGGGAGAGAAGTCATCAACCGGAATTACCGAACAGCTTATTGATATAGGCTTTCAGTCGGGGCGGATGAAGACAGGAACACCTCCACGCGTTGACGGCCGCTCGCTTGATTATTCGAAAATGGAGGAACAACCAGGTGATGAGAATCCTGAGAAGTTCTCTTACGATACAAGCGTTAAGCCAATAACTACGCAGCGCTCTTGTCATATCACCTATACCAGCGATGAGGTTCATGATATACTTAGAACCGGCTTCGAGAAATCGCCGATGTTCCAGGGGCGCATTCAAGGTTTGGGGCCGCGGTATTGTCCTTCTATAGAAGATAAGATTAATCGCTTTGCCGATAAAGACCGGCATCAGCTGTTTGTAGAGCCTGAAGGCTGGAATACAGTTGAAGTGTATGTGAATGGGTTTTCAACGTCACTGCCCGAGGATGTTCAGTATAATGCCTTGCGTAAAGTAGCTGGCTTTGAGAATGTAAAGTTCTTCCGCCCGGGATATGCTATTGAGTACGATTATTTCCCGCCGATGCAGCTTGATCTTACGCTGCAGACCAAGTTGGTTGAGAACCTGTATTTTGCCGGGCAGATAAACGGAACAACCGGCTACGAAGAAGCTGCTTGTCAGGGAATAATGGCCGGGATGAATGCTCACCTTAAGGTTAATGGTGCAGGGCCTTTCATTCTGCAGCGGTCAGAAGCATATATCGGTGTGCTGATTGATGATTTGGTTACGAAAGGAACTGAGGAACCTTACCGCATGTTTACTTCCCGTGCCGAGTATCGTATTCTGCTTCGTCAGGACAATGCTGATGTAAGGTTAACACCGAAATCGCATGAACTTGGTTTAGCCAGCAAGGCAAGATATGATCGTGTGCTTGAAAAGATTGAGAATAGTAAACGGGTAACTAAGTATTTCAAAGATTATAGCATTGACCCGGTTACTGTAAACTCTAGTCTTGAAGCATTAGGTTCTTCACTCATTACTCAAAAGGTTAAGCTGTTTAGTCTTTTGTCGCGCCCCGGCATTTCTGTTAAAACTCTTGCCGATGCTGATCCTGAAGTAAAGTCTCATTTGCTGCAATTTGATGCTGAGACAATAGAGCAGGCAGAGATTTTGATGAAGTATGAAGGATACATTCAGCGCGAAAGTGAAATGGCTGATAAACTGAGCAGGTTGGAGCACATTCCACTTGATTCTGAGTTTAATTATAGCCAGCTTACTTCTTTATCACTAGAGGCTCGTGAAAAGCTTTCTAAAATGAAACCATTAACACTTGGCCAAGCATCACGAATCAGTGGTGTAAATCCATCAGACATATCTGTTCTGCTGGTTTATCTCGGTCGATAAGTACACCACGACTTGCAATCATATTGCGGCTGTTTCTTCCGGGAGACAGCCGTTTTTTTGTGCTTTTGTTTCACATGAAACCAAAATGCCAGAATGCCTAATGCCGTTTGCCTTACTCTCAGATCGAACGGTCTCGATGCTGAGTAATCCTTTTGTTTTCTAGAAAGCAGATCTGATCATTTCTACCAAATCGCCATTGGAGATTTCCTTTCGGAATTTCCCAAAAGGAGCGAGATACGGAAGAACACTCCAAAGGTTCAAATACTGGCAACGACCAAGTTCCTCTATCTAAGTGTGTTTTTGGGCGATGATTTCATTAATCAATTTTCCACCAGGAATTTCCATCCGAATGTTTCACATGAAACAAAATGACAGAATAGATCCAATGAACATATCTAGCCGCTTTCATCACCCCCGATTATTGACACTTTTTGTGACCATTTCAATAAGAGGTTTTCAACACTGAGATGTTCTTTTCAATCCACTTTTTGATGTTGGAAACAAAGCTAATTCAAGCAGTTTACGAAATGGTCTTTGGGTAACTTTATGTGTTACTATCAACCGAACAACCCACCATTTTTTAAAAATAAGTTTTTATTGAAAAGGCTGATTAACAGTTAGTAATAGTGTTTTAAATCAATGAAATTCAACCAAAATCCTTATAAATATTGTGTTCCACGTGAAACACGAATATTGTTCTCAAAAGGAGCAATATCAAACAAATAATTATCACGTAATAGCCTGAAAACATGAAGCTATACATAATTACTAAAAATATTGTTTCACGTGAAACACACCCAAAACTTCACATTATCGCAATGCCCGGTTTGCGGCAACAGTTCTTTTGCCGATTGGCTGGTTTGTAAAGACTACACCGTAAGCAAAACCGAATTTGCCATTCAGCAATGTTCGGCTTGCGGATTTGCGGCAACAAATCCACGTCCCACAAACGAAGATCTCGGCAGCTATTACGAGTCTGACGAATACATTTCGCACTCCAACACATCAAAAGGCTTGGTGAGCAAAATGTATCAGCGCGTGCGTAAATACACCATGCGTAAAAAAGTAGAGATGGTTCGTGCGCTGGCCGGAAAAACCGGAAGGCTTCTCGATATCGGCTGCGGAACCGGCGAGTTTCTGGCCGCCAGCAAAAATGCCGGATGGGATGTTACCGGCATTGAGCCAAGCCCGTCGGCGCGACAAGCAGCAAATGCCAACCATCAGCTTACCGCGCTCGACGAGCCGGAACTCGAAAACCTGCCGGCTGCAGCTTACGATGTAATAACCATGTGGCACGTACTCGAACACGTTCCTGATTTGCCGGGACGCTTGCAAGGGCTAAAAAGACTTCTCGCCCCTGGCGGCACACTCATCATTGCCGTCCCCAACCGGAACTCGCACGATGCCGAACACTACGGCGCTCATTGGGCAGCCTACGATGTGCCCCGACACCTTTGGCATTTTCGTCCCGACGATATCCGCGCTTTAGCAAAAACACATGGCTTTGTGCTCAACGACATCAAGCCAATGGTTTTCGATGCGTATTATGTTTCGATGCTTAGCGAGAAATACAAGACAGGTTCACAACGCTACGTTGCAGCTTTCTGGCGCGGCTTCGTTTCAAACCGAAAAGCCGGAGCCGAACGCTGGTCGAGCCAAATCTATATCCTCCGTCACGCCAACGCGTAAAGCCCATGCTTACCCGCCAACTGCTTACTGTCGGATTTCTGGTTGTGTCGAATGTGTTTATGACCATGGCCTGGTACGGACATCTCAAGTTTTCGGAATGGGGATGGTTTCCGAGAGCCGGGTTATTTGCCACAGTTCTTATCAGCTGGGGAATGGCCTTTTTCGAATATTGCTTTCAGGTTCCGGCAAACCGAATCGGCTACATTGAAAACGGCGGGCCATTTAACATGGTCGAACTAAAAGTGATTCAGGAAGTAGTTTCGCTGCTCGTGTTTTCGCTCATGCTCGTTCTTGTGTTCAAAAAGCAGGAACTAACATTTAATCACCTCATCGGGTTTGGATTCCTGATTCTTGCCGTTTACTTTGTATTCAAAAAGTAAACAGCCGCAAAATGGATCTCAGTTACATTCTCAATCATCTTGGCGAAGACCGCGAAAACTATTTCAATGCGGTGAGTCCGCCCATGATGCTCAGTTCCAATTTTGCATTTGGATCCGTTTCAAAAATGCGGGCAGAACTGGAACACGAACTGGAAACTCCGTTCTATACACGCGGCTATAATCCTACGGTAGCCATCCTGCGAAAAAAAATAGCCGCACTCGAAGGCGCTGAAGATGCTCTTGTTTTCAGCAGCGGGAGCGCCGCCGTTGCCGCCGCCGTTATGAGCTGCGTGAAAGCCGGCGACCATGTTGTATGCGCCGATAAACCGTATAGCTGGACGCGCACACTGCTCGGCAACTACCTTGCAAAGTACGGAGCAGAAGTAACGTATGTTGTCGGGTCCGATGCTGCTGGTTTTGAAGCCGCGATTCGGCCCAATACGAAACTTATTTATCTGGAAAGTCCGAACTCGCTTACGTTCGAATTGCAAGATATCAGAGCCGTTTCGGCTGTGGCAAAAAAGCACAATATTCCTGTTGCTATCGACAACAGCTATAATTCGCCACTGAACCAAAGTCCGATTGAACTGGGAGCTGATCTTGTCATTCACTCAGCCACGAAGTATCTGAACGGGCATAGTGATGTTATTGCAGGAGTTGTTGCCGGAAGTCGCGAGCGTATAGCTAAGATGATGGCTGAGGAGTATATGACGCTTGGGGCTGTTGTTGGCGCGCACGATGCGTGGCTGATGATTCGCGGGATGCGCACGTTGGAGTTGCGGGTGAACCGGTCTGCCGCTTCGGCTTTGCAGCTCGCAGAGTTTCTGCAGTCGCATCCGAAGGTTGAGAAAGTGTATTATCCGTATCTGAAGTCGAATGCTGATTTTGAGCTGGCAAAGTTGCAGATGAAGCGGGGGGGAGGGTTGTTGTCTGTTCTGCTTAGAGCAGAAGACGTGAAGCAAGTTGAGCGGTTTTGTGATTCGCTGCAGCGGTTTTTGTTGGCTACTTCTTGGGGGGGGCATGAGTCGTTGTGTTTTCCGATGTGTGCTTTGCGGGCTTCGGCAAGTTTTACAAATCCGCTGCCTTGGAATTTAGTGCGGTTGTATGTGGGTTTGGAAGATGCGGATGTATTGCAAGGGGATTTGGAACAGGCATTGGGGAGGATGTGAAACCCATCGCTTCGCTCGGGCGTTGTCACTTTGCTTAACCCATCGCTTCGCTCGGGCGTTGTAGCTTTGTTTGAACCCATCGCTTCGCTTGGGCTTTGTAGCTTTGTTTGAACCCATCGCTCCGCTCGGGCTTTGTAGCTTTGTTATCAACCCATCGCTTCGCTTGGGCATTGTAGCTTTGTTCTCAACCCATCGCTTCGCTTGGGCTTTGTAGCTTTGCTCTGCCCATCGCTTCGCTTGGGCTTTGTAGCTTTGCTCTGCCCATCGCTTCGCTTGGGCTTTGTAGCTTTGCTCTGCCCATCGCTTCGCTTGGGCTTTGTAGCTTAGAATGCCTTCGCTTCGCTGGGCCATACTAGAATGGGATTACTGACGTGATCCCGGTTCACGTCCAGCCGAAAATGCTGCGCGGCGTGAGCATTCCTGATCAAAAAGCTACAACCCTCACGCCTATTTGTTTTTTAAATCCCCGCGAATTAAAAACAAGAATCTTGTATCCAAATGCCTTGTAAAATGTTTTTATTCGCGATGATTTAAAAAACAAATGCCCGTTCCGAAAAGGAACGGGCGCGCAGCGCTTTGCTGTGACTCCGGAGGGATTCGAACCCCCAACCAACAGAACCGGAATCTGTCATTCTATCCAATTGAACTACGGAGCCGTGAATTCGGGGACAAAGATAGTAACAGATAGCGGATTTCAAGGGTTAAACACAATAAACAGTAGGAAACTGAGTTTACTGGCTGTGACAAACGATTAAATTTGTAGTGATGCAAAATCTTTATTTTTTCCGCAGAAGCATTTTTACGCTCTTGTTCACGATTATCGTGAGCAGCATTTGTTTTGCCCAAAACGGCTATCCGTTAGGTTCGTGGCGTGTTCATTTGCCATACAAGCAAGGAAAGTTTGTAACAGGAAGTGCTACATCTGTTTGGTGTGCGTCGGATTTTGGTCTGTTTCGCTTAAACCGTGCTGACAAGAGTGTTGACCGTATTACAAAAGTGGAAGGGTTGTCCGATCTTTCGTTCAGTGCGCTTGCCTACAATGAAGCTGAAGATGTTTTAGTAATTGGCTATAAAACAGGGAATATTGATTTGCTCTATAACGGACGAATCATAAACCTTCCGGACATCAGGCGCTCAACAATTATTGGCAGCAAAACAATTAACAACATTTCTTTTTCGGGTTCACTTGCATACTTATCGTGCGGGTTTGGAATTGTTGTTCTTGACCTTGATCGCGTTGAAGTAAAAGACACTTATCTTCTCGGCAACAACGGAACTTATTTAGAAGTTTTTGATGTTGATGTTGATGCGACTCAGATCTATGCGGCAACAGCACAGGGGTTGTATTATGCACAAATCAACAATCCGTTTCTTTCGAGCTTTACGAGTTGGACACGCTATTCATTTTTGCCGGTATTTAAGTTTACAGGGTTGGGGATTATAGGCGGAGAAGTGATTGCAAATTACAGAGTAGCCTCAACAGGGCTTACCGATGTTTTGCTTCATATTGACCCGGTTTCTCTTGCGTGGGATACTGTACCCGGTTATGGCGGCGGTCATTTTATCAGTGATATAGATGTGCTGAACAATGAGCTTTTTCTGGCGGATATTTATTCTGTCAATGTTCATTCGCCGGGACCGCAGTTTACACAGGTACGCTCTTATTTTAACGCCGCAAGCGGACCAACATTTCCAAACAGCATTTTTGTAGATCAAATTCACCCGTGGATTGCCGACAACAACAGGTCGTTGATTGAGATGGCCAATGTGTTTGACGGGTACGTGTATGCGCCCAATGGCCCGTCTTCGGTTGATGTGTTTACGATGGATGTTTCGCAGGGAAATTTGTTGGTTGTTGCAGGCGGGCGAGATGATGCCTGGAACAATATTTACAGCAGAGAAGGAGCCTCTGTGCTCCGCAGCGGATTGTGGACTCCTTACGGCGGAGCACAGTTGCCGCAGCTTACCGATTCAACTTACGATCTTATCAGTTGTGCTATTGATCCGTCGAACCCGAACCACTTTTTTCTTGGTTCTTGGGGAGAGGGATTGGTGGAAATGAACAACGGGGCGATAACCACTATTTACGATCAAAATAACAGTCCGCTGCAGTCGCGGCCGGCGTATCCGTGGTGCGGAATTAGCGGGTTGGCTTATGATGCGGATCAGAATCTTTGGATGGTGAACTCGCATGTGCCGCAATGCCTTAAAGTTCGCAAGCCAAATGGGCAATGGCAGTCGTTTGATTTTTCGGGATTGGTGCCGGGAGAAACTGTTGTAGCCAACCTCACACTTACCGAAGCAGGGCAGAAGTGGATGATTTTGCCCCGCGGTGGTGGTGTACTGGTGTTTGACGACAGAGCAACATTAAACACAACCAGCGACGACCGCAAACGCAAACTTGGCTTTACACCGGGCATCGGAAATATTCCGGGCAATGAAGTGTATTGCCTTGCCGAAGATGAAGACGGAGAAATTTGGGTGGGTACAAATGATGGTGTTGGCGTTTTTTATTCGCCCGAAAATGTTTTCAACACCAGCGGGTTTGATTGCCAGCGGATTTTGCTTGAACAAGACGGCACGCTGCAGGAACTTTTAAAAGGACAGGAAGTAACCGCTATTGCCGTTGACGGCGCAAACCGCAAATGGATTGCCACACGAGGCGGCGGAGTGTTTCTGATGTCGGCCGACGGAACACAGGAAGTTCGGCATTTTACGGCAACTAATAGCCCGCTGCTTTCTGATAATGTTGTCGCACTTGCCATTGATCCGATCAGCGGAGAAGTGTTTTTCTCGACCGACAAAGGATTGATTTCCTACAACAGCGATGCAATTGTTGGCGGCGAAAAAAATGAAGATGTGATGGCCTATCCGAATCCAGTGCGACCAGAGTATCGCGGGCCAATTGCCATTCGCGGGCTGGTGAAAGATGCCGATGTGAAAATTACCGATATTCAAGGCAATGTAGTTTTTAAAACTACTGCGCTTGGCGGTCAGGCCATCTGGGACGGAAACAACTTCTCAGGCCAGCGCGCAGCAACGGGCGTTTATCTGGTGTTCATCACCAACGAAGACGGCTCGGAAACGGCGATTACAAAAATTCTTTTTGTGAATTGATGCGGTGGTTTCGACAAGCTCAACCACCGGAGTAGGAATCACCGGGCTTCGGAAATTTAATAGGTCGATTTGATTGAGACGGTTGAGGTGATTGGGGTAGCTGCGGAGGTTGCGGAGGTTGCGGAGGTTGAGCCTGTCGAAACCGTCGAAACCGTCGAAGCCACCGGAGTCGAAATCACCGTTACCTTTGCCGTGTATGCTGCATCAAACACGAGGCATTGTTTTTCACACCATTCCTTATTCCGACAGCCGAATAATTGCCCGGATTTACACCGAGCAGTTCGGACTGCGCAGCTACATCGTTTCTTCATCGCGAAGCAAAACGGGCAAAGTGCGAAGCCGGTTACTTCAGCCGCTTATGCACCTCGATCTGATTGTGCAGCAGCGCGAAAAAAACACGCTGCACACTATTAAAGAGCTGAATTGCCACGCGCCCTACCATCACCTTCACGAAGACATTATTAAAACCACCATCGGCTTGTTTGTGGCCGAAGTGTTGCACAAAGCTGTGCGCGAAGAAGAGGCAGACCAACCGCTGTATGATTTCCTGAGCAACTCACTGCAGGTGCTTGATCTTACCACCGAAGGCGTGGCCAATTTTCACCTCGCATTTCTGATGCAGCTCACGCGCTACCTCGGCTTTTTTCCGCAAACAAATGATTACGGTTCAGCCAGCATTTTCGATTTGCGCGATGGTGTGTTTCGGCCATCTATTCCCGACCATCCGCTGTTTGCCGATGTGGCCGAATCGCGGTTGATTGAATTGCTGCGCGAGCTTCCGTTTGCCGCGCTGCATGAGTTAAAACTAAATGCCGAACAGCGCCGGCTGCTGCTGGTGTATTTGCTGCGGTATTATGAATTGCATTTGAGCAATATGAAAGATATTCGCTCGCATCAGGTGCTGAGTGAAGTGCTGGGGTAGTTTATTATCTTTATTTCCTCAAACAACATAAGATCATTAACCCCCAATACCCGCATCCATGCGTATTCTTAGTCTTGCCGGTTTGGTTGCTTTTCTGATGCTTGCTTTAACAGCATGCAAAGAGGAAAAAACACCGGAAGAGATTTTGTGCGAACAAATTAGTTATGAACCATATTCGATCGAGCATTATGAACTCCGTACTTCGCCTGACACAAGTATCGTTGTTTATTTTAGCCGCGAAGTTTCTGACGATGATTGCGGGATTCATCTGATTTGTGATTTCAAAAATGATTCGGATTCAACGGTTCTGTCACAAGAGTTACTCTTGCGTCTAAAAAAAACGAACAATAGAAAACTAATTTATAAGCTACCTCTTCGTGAAGATCTGGTAGATAAAGCCCCCGGATTTACAAGTCACCAATTATTCACTAATTCCAAATTAAACTATTTGAAGGGTAAGTACGCCGACGTTCGGGTTCGTATCTATCCCAGCTTTCCTTCTGCTCCGGTAGATTGTTTTTCCTTGAAGAAAGGCAAATTGTGGGTACTTGAAAACTTTACTAAATTCAGCAGAAGAGTTGCAAATGCCCCCCATAAAAAGATTTGTTCTTTCAATAGACACTATACCGATTAATTGACTAAACAAATTTAGCTTCGATTCTCAAGTTATGCAAAGCACAGCAAATAAGCATAAGTCTGTCTTCGCGGCCATATAGTCTTCCTCTGTATGTTTCTTTCACCTTGCGGAATCG
>JBKDHA010000089.1:0-18516 GCA_046335555.1 Bacteroidota bacterium | reverse complement strand
AATGCTGGCAAACGGTGCCGAGCAGCAGGGTGTCATGCTATGGTTACCGATGAAGGTAATCGTATTTTGCGGATACACATCATACTGCGTAGCACCGATAGCCCAGTTTGTTGTGCCGGCCTGAACGCCAATCATGCGCACAAGTGTAAACTCGCTGGTTGCACCTGTACCTACAGGCCAGTTGGTGCCGGGGTCAACACCAATAATGCCGATAATATCGAGCACGGTGTTGGTGGTAATATTTTTAAGCACCATGGCATCATCACCATTATAAAAGGTAATAGTATGCAGTGTATCTGAAACAGCAAGAATTCCGGCAACTGCCGAAGGATTACCAGCTACAAAAACAGAGTCCGGCGCAAGTGTGCCTTGCGGAGAAAGTGAATCGGTAGGTGTGGGTGAACCGTTGTTGTAGCGGTAAATTTTGTAGTTCGACAGGTTAACTGTAGAGCTGGTCGGATTGTAGATCTCAATGGCTTTGTTGTTTGATGAGCCTTCAAGATATTCGGAGAAGAAAAGCTCCGTGCATTGAGAGTAGCTTGCTACTGAAATAAGCAGCAGGGCGGGGAGGAGTAACAATTTTTTCATTTTGCAAAAATAGGTCATTCCTGCCATATCTCCCGAAACTGATAAAAAGTAATTGTTGCCTCTGGTTATATTGAATGTTAACGCTTATTTTGCAAGATATGCGCTACATATTCCTTTGGTTGTTTATCATAGTTATGGGCAGTTGTCAAAACCAGCCGCCAAAAACCGATAAGGCAAAACTCAACGGTTATTACATGAAATTTATCAGCGACTCTAAACCGGCTCAGGATTCGCTGCTTTATTATGCTGCAAGACTGGATTCGATGGCCGACGACCGCCCGGAAATTGAAGCAATGGCGGCTTCCGGATACGGCACCTACTACAAACTCAAAGGCTTTTACCGCCAATCTTATAGCCAATATATGCGCTCCGATTCGCTTGCCCGTATTGCCGGCAACGACACCATCAGCGCCCGCGCACTTATAGGTGCCGGACAATGCGATTGGAATGAAGGCCGCACCGATGATGCCATTGAGAAAAATCTGCGTGCGTTGCGAATTTCGGAGAAAAACAATTTTACCGGTGGTATATCGGGCGCGCACATTAGTCTTGCGCAAATCTATCAGCAAACAGAAAAACTGGATCTTGCCCGAAATCACCTGCGTGCGGCAATGAACATGAACAATAAAAACCTGCGCAACAGGAGTTACTTTATTGCAGCACATACACTGGCCAATCTTTACGGAATGACCGGAAAACTAGACAGCGCATTAGCTATTGATAGCGCAATGCTTATAGAACTGCGCAATGGCAAGCTGCAAAAGTTCAGGTCAATGTTTTACGATAATCAGGCTGCGTGCTACACAGAGCTTGGGCTTTACGACAGCAGTTTTGCATGTTACAAACGTTCCATTGCACAAGACTCGCTCACCGGCGATGCCCGGCAGCAGGCCGATTCGTACCTCGGTTTGAGCAACTTGTTTATGGTGCAGCATAAAATTCCGGAAGCTGAAATGTACATGAATGAGTTTTTGCGCCGGGCACAAAAAATAAACTATAAACAGGGCGAAAAGCAAGCCTGGCAAATACTGGCAAACATATATGCCGATCAAAAAAAGTATGACCTTGCTTTGGCGGCAAAAGACTCAGTTCGCAAAACAAGTGAGCGTTTGCTGAATGAAAAAACACAAACACGCATTGCCGAGCTTCAAACAATTTATGAAACGGAGAAGAAAGACCGGCAGCTAGCTGATGCGCAGTTGTTGCTCAACCGTCAGCGGCAAATTATAGGTATCATTCTTATTGCAACAGTACTGCTGCTCCTGCTGGGCATGTCGTATTATCAACGTTACCGTCGCCGCCGCCGCGATGAACTTCAGACAGAAATACGGCGGCAGCAGCAGTTGGCAACACAGGCACTTTTTGCCGGCGAACAGCAGGAACGCCTGCGCATCGGCCGCGATCTGCACGACAGTATCGGACAGCAATTGGCGGTGCTTAAAATGCAGCTTTCGGCACAAAATGGCAATGAAACTCCGCTGAAATTAGTTGAGCAAACACTGAAAGACGTGCGTACCATTTCGCACAACCTGATACCCGATGCGCTCAACTTTGGCATTGCCGCTGCGCTCGATGAACTATGCGTGCAGCTAAGTCACAGCGGAGTAACTGCAACACTGCATACCACTGCAGATTTGCCGCGCCCCCTGCTGAAACCAGATGCCGAGCTTTCGCTGTTCAGGCTGGTGCAGGAGGTTACGGGCAATATGCTCAAGTATGCCGAAGCCAGTAGTCTTGAACTGACACTGAGCTGCACCGAGCAGGAAGTTGCACTAAGCATAACCGACAACGGCCGCGGCTTCGACACAAAACTTATTGAAACTTCCGAAGGCCGGGGCTGGGGAAATGTACAAGCACGCACACTCCTGCTCGGCGGAAAAGTTCATATCCAATCGGCTCTCGGAAACGGAACCAAATTGTATCTTCACATCCCAAGATGACTGACCACGCCGTAATCAATATCCTGCTTGCCGACGATCATCAATTGGTAATCGACGGACTGAAAAGTATGTTTTCGGGCGAAACCCGCTATGTGATTGCGGGCGAAGCCAACAATGGTCAGGAGGCTTTTGATACGATTCAATCATCGCCCGAAAAATTTCAACTGGTGATTACCGATGTGAGTATGTCGCACCTTTCAGGAATTGAATTGTGCAAACACATCAAACATCAATTCCCCGAAATAAAAGTGCTCATACTTTCCATGTACAGCGGCATTTCAGTAATCAAAGAAGCATTAGCCGCCGAAGCCGATGGCTATCTGCTCAAAAGTGCCGGAAAAGATGAGTTTATGCAGGCCCTGCACCGCATTACCGACGGCGGCACTTACTTCGCGCAAGACATTCTGCCAATTATCTACAATCAGTTTCAGCGCGAAAAACAACAGCTCGACGCACTTTCAATGCTCAGCACACGCGAACGTGAAGTGCTTGCTCTGATTGTGAAAGAGCATACCAGCGAGGAAATTGCACAGAAACTCTTCCTGAGTAAAAAAACGGTTGATAATCACCGGCAGAATATTCTTGCAAAAACCAACTGCAAAACTACAATTGGCCTGGTGAAATTTGCCATCCGAAACGGAATGGAATAAAACACAGCTCACAATAGGGATTTATCCCCATTGTTTCACCGCTGTTTCCGGTAGTTTCTTGTTTTGCAGGTGCATAGATTTGTACTGTTGCTGAAAACCTTAGCGCCTGCAAAATTTATGAGAACTCTTTTATTAACTGCATCACTGGCGGCATTGCTTGTTACATCTGCCGAAGCCGGTGCAAAGCCGTTATCCCGTAAACGTATGCTTTCTATGAGTGGTGGCAATACCAGCGGACTTTTCTTTGGTCCCCTGTATGGCCGCTATCAATACCACATGTCGGGGCCGGAAATCTATATGTGGCGCAAAAACAATGGCTATCTCGGCACCTATGGTACTGCGCCGACCGACCGGCAACTCGAAATAAAAGACCCTTTTGGCGACATCAATAATTTTTATGGCTGGACGTTAGGTTTCAATGGCGAAGCTCTTGTGAATTATTCGCTTCTCTGGCAGCATCAGCGCAGTGTTTCAGACATCAAATACACTTATGACACTGGTCCCGGAACTGGTGTTTACAATTACAGCCAAAAGGTGAAAATGACCATCAATTGGGTCAGTTTTGCAATGGGTATTCGGGTTGGAGCAAAAGAAAAAATATTCCTCGGCGGATCAATAGATATCGGGATGCTGAAAACCGTTACTAAAATAGACGACGAAGGCAATCCGAACGGCAGTGGAAAGTGGCAGCCCTGGTTCTACTCGTTTAAAGTTTTGGGAAGCGGAATAACACCGCGTACACCTGTTGCTGCGGTAAGTGTAATCGCTTCTTATGATATTGGTCCGCTTACATTGCGTTATTCGCACAACTGGGGAATGCTCAACGGTGATTTGAATTCGGAAACCAATAAGTACACCAATATTCCGTGGTCATCTAAATTTTTCCCGATTGCGGCCAATACCATTGCATTAACGTATAATCTCAGCAACTAATGAAACGCTTGCTCCTCTTTATCCTGCTGGCCGTTTCAGCCAAACCGACAGCTGCACAATTTACAGTAAGTGCATTGGGAAACGGCTACACCAACATTGCCGATTTCTTTGGCAGTTTCCGCGATTATTACAACACCGTAAATGCTGCCGATTTAACCAACAACTTGGGCACACCCTCAAAAGGCATTGGCTACTCATACGAGTTGGGCTATCGCTTGCTTCGCATGTCAACTTCCATTCGCCGCACGCATCTCATGGGCCGTACACATGCCACGTTTAGCAACAATGCCAAGCGAATGGTTAAATACCAATATATGTTTACGAACATCAATATTGGTTATTTCCATCCCGGAGAACGAAATGAATTTATTGCCGAAATAGGAATGACGCACAGCCTGAGCAGCCTCTATTCCTATGTAAATCTGCCCAACGGCCAAACCGATTTTTTTGCCGGCGGTATTTCGCAGCAATCAACCTGGGTGCAAATTGGCATGAACATCCGTGTTTCGTGGCATCGCATGCTTTCTGAAAATCTCTGGCTTTGCTTCGATTTCAACGGAATCCGTGTAAATAACAACAAAGAACCTGCTCCCCGACTGCTGCTCGATCAGGTGTATGCAACACATACAATCACGGTAGCAACATTGGGAATTGGGCTTATTTATCACATTGGCGAACGCATCGAATAATCTGAAAACACTTCATACTATGTTTCGTTTCATAAGTATCTTGTCTATACTTTTCGCATTAAGTTCATGCTCTAAAAACGAGCTGAATGAACGCAAACTCGGAGGAGTTTGGGAAGGCGAAAAAGTTGTTTATACGTTCTATCAAAACAACGAAGTGCTGCGCGACAGCACTGTGCCTAATTCCGGTGCGCTTTACCTTTGGGACGACGACGAGTTGTATAACCAATATGGTAGTTCACTCGCCATATCTCCCGATTTCACCGGCAGCGAGTGGGAAGGCGATGCCGGAGATATAAATACACTCTTGGGTTATAATATCTCCAAACACACCCGGCGTAAACTTGAACTTACCCGCAACTATACCGATAATGATTTGAATGTAATCTCATCTGTTACATTCTATTTCAAAAGATCGAAGTAATTTATGAAGTGCATTTGAACACCGTTTCTGTTTTTCAGATTCGGTGTTTCTGCTTTTTAGTTTATGTTTGCAGCAAACCAAACCATAAACTCATGAATTTTCCCGTACTTCTTATTGCAGCTGTTATTCCAATCATTATTGGCTTTCTCTGGTACAGTCCGTTTCTTTTTGGCAATGCCTGGATGAAACAAAGCGGAGTATCAGAAGATAAACTGAAAAGCGGAAATATGATTGTTATTTTGGGCCTTACTTTTGTACTCTCGTTGATGATTACATTAGTGTTGTACTTTCTTGTTATTCATCAGGCCAGTGTGCCGTCTATTTTTGCCGATGATCCCGAGCTTGCCAACAAAGCATCCGATCCATCAAGAATTTTGGAGCTTATCAATACAAAATACGCCTACAACTACCGCACATTTAAGCACGGCATGCTCCACGGCACCATTACAGCCTTGTTTTTTGCTTTACCGGTGTTCGGTATAAATGCACTTTTCGAGCGGCGCGGCTGGCGTTACATTTTTATTCATGCCGGGTTTTGGGTAATTTGCCTCATGCTTATGGGCGGCATCATTTGCCAGTTTGCTTAATGTAATTGCTTAACTGGAAAGTTTTCTAATAATTGTATTAGGGCGTGTGTCGGGCTGTCGGCTGTAGTTCTGTGCCGCTGTGCGTGTTCTGCTCGCGCTGCGGTCGCTTCCTCATGAGCCCGGTCGAAGGATCGCGTCCTCGCTGCGGCAGCACATCGCACACCGGCACACAAGCTGCCGCCTCCATCCCTCACGCGGCTTTGTGCCAAACTAAGCGTTAAAACCTGATGCGTAGTCCCGGCGACATTTGCTGCACACGCTGTATTTCGGCCGGAGGCAGTGGTGCATTGTGTACATCCAGCAGGCGCAAGTGACTGTGCCGTAAATCGCGGCGAGGGGGCAAGCGAAGTATCGGGTTTTCGCCGGCATAAACACTTTCTAGGGCGGGCAATGTGAACAACTGAGGCGGCAGTTGCTTTAAATGATCGCCTTCAATATGTATTTCCCGAAGGTTTGCCAGCGGCCGCAACACTGGAATATTCTTTTCAAGATCAAAGCTGGCCGGCTCGTTGTTCAGCCAAAGTGTATTGAGCTGTGTAAGCTGCCCGAATTCAGGCGGCAGTTGCGAAAAACTATTGCCCGATAAATCCAGAAACTGCAGTTGACTGAGCCGGGCAATAGAAGGCGGAATCTCTTTAATGCTGTCGGCCTCAATGTGCAGGGCTTTTAGCTTGGGCAGCAACGCCAGCACATCAATTACCTGCCCCATATTCAACTGCGGATTGTAGCCTAACCAAAGCTCTTCCAGCGCAGTAAGCTGCGCAAAATTCTGCGGCAACGTACTCAGCCGGTTGTGCGAAAGGTCAAGCTGTTTAAGCGTTGTTAAACCGCAAAGTACTTCAGGCACCTGCTGCAATCCATGTCCGCTCAGCGAAAGAGATTCAACCTGCCGGAGCTTGCTGAGTTGCGGAATCACTGCTTTGTCAAGCGTATCAATCCGCAAATGCTTTACAGTTCCCGCATCAACAGTTGCCCAACGCATCACCGGAAACAACCGGTTATAAAGAGTATCTCCTTCAAATGCTGCTGCTTGCTGCACTATAATCGAAAAAAACAAAAAAATAAGGCTGCGTTTCATGGCTTGCGTTTTAATTTAAACACAATGCTACGCAAGTAGTTGCCCGAAAGGCCTTAAAAACGCATTAATCTGTCTTTTTTGTTCATTGATTAAGCCCTTTTTATTACACTTCAACAATCTTTTTTACTTCACTCATCAACGCCTTCCAGTTTTCGTTCGAGTGGTCTGCGGTTTCCTGTGAGGCTGCATTCTCCTGAATAATTTCAAGTTGTACGCCGCCGTCAATTTCGGCCACTGCATACGTAATAATCATATAGTTTTCGGGCAAATCAGGAAGCGGCGAAAAACTGCTGTGGTAATTGTATTTCAGCATACGGTTGTGCTCATACGCCAAAATTGTTCCTTTGTCTTCATACGTTTTTCCGTCCCACTCACCGGTAAAAAGAATCGGGTCGCCAACTTTCCATGTGGTAATGAGGTTAGTACCGAAAAAGTATTGTTTCACAATTTCAGGATTAGTAAGTGCATCCCAAAGTTTTTCGGCAGTTGTGCTGAACTGAAATTGAACGTGCGTGGTAAATGGTGTCATTGCTGTTTTTATTTATGATGCAGCAAAGCTAATTGCTCCGCGAGTTATTTAATTGTAAAAACACGTCACTACATTGGCTGCAGATTCAGAAATTTACAAGATGGAAGAGCGACAATCACCGGCACGCGGAATCTTGCATCCGGCCAGCATGGCCGGCCAGACTGTTCACCGCCGCTATCTTCCGTGCAATGCATTGGCAGAATGGATTGAGCATTTCTGGATTGTGGAATGGAATTTCGGCAGCAGCAGTAAATTGGTTTCAACGCTCCCGCATCCTAGTGTACACATTACTATTTCGGCCGATGAATCGGCTGTGGGCGGCATCGGAACCGGGCGCTTTGTACGCACACTTAGCGGACGCGGCCGGGTTTTCGGAATCAAATTTTTGCCCGGCGCTTTTTATCCCTGGTTTCGGCAACCGGTAAGCAGCATTGCAAACAAAAAACTTCCGCTCGGCAGCTTCTTCAACAATGCAGATGCTTTTGAAGCTGCAATGCTTGACCTGCAAGCACATCAGGATCTTGTAAATTGTGCCGAAACGGCTTTGCTCAAACAAGTTCCTGAGTCCGACAGCCGCTTAATTCAGGTGCGCCGCATTTGCGAAACTATTTGCAACGATCGAAAACTGCTCCGCGTTGAGCAAATTTGTGCCGATGAAAATCTCAGCATCCGGCAACTGCAGCGGTTGTTCAGCCTCTGGGTTGGCGTTTCGCCGAAATGTATGATTCAACGTTATCGTTTGCACGAAGTTGTTGAAGAACTCAACGCAGCACAAACGCCTCCCGACTGGATCAGCCTTGCCGAAAAACTCGGTTATTTCGATCAGGCACATTTTATTCGCGATTTCAAACGACTTATTGGTGAAACACCGGCTGCTTATTCTGCTTCATCCTTTAGAGCCTGTTAGGAAAAATTTAACTTTGAAAGGTGAAAAATCTTGCATTCATAATTTTACTGATCGCAGCACTTGGGGCAACAGCCTGCTCGGGGAATAAGAAAGAGGCTGAAACCCGCGACTCCGTAGGCGAGTCAGACAGTGTAAGCAAAACACCCGTTTGCCCGCCCGAAACAACGAACATACAGAAACAAACTCTCGAAGTTGAATACGAGGGCGATTGTCAATACTGCTCATTTTCGGTTGAAGGCGCGCCTGCAAAGTTGCTTGTGCCCCGCAAAAAGAATAAGTTCGAAGTAAACATCGGCGGCCAGGATATTTGTACTCAGTTTCGGGTCAATACCGGTCAAGGTCGCTTCCGGGCGTTGATTACTATAAATGGAAAAACGCAGATTATTGAGCAAGAAATAAGCGAAATGCTGGAAGTAATACAACGCAGTTTTTCATTTGGCGATTTCGGAATTACCCCTGTTGAACCCGAAACTACCGACCCGAACACAACGCCCTGATGAGAGTTTTTTTGCTGCTTGCTTTGCTGTTCAGCAGTTTGCCTGCGTTTGCACAGTTTCCTTATGCCGGTCCGGAAGATGAATCGGCACTGTTCAGACTGGTATCGCGTGGCAACGATACATCCTACTCTGCCGTTAATACTGCCGGCAGCGATTTGCGGTTAGGTTTTACGCGCAGTGTGTTCAGGCAAACACTATTAGGTACGGGCGATTTTGAAGTACTGAAACGGTATTACAAGCAATACGATGTAGCCTTGCGTTCAGACGAAGATGTAGCGGCTGTTGGACTTAATTATCGTCCCGGCATTGATGCCCAGTTTTCGTATGCCGTTATAAAGAAGGCTTCCAATTATTCAAACAAGCTGAGTACCACGCGGGGTTTGTATGCGCGCGTGGGCGGAGTTACGCAGCAATATCTTTTTTCCATTCCGGAACCGGGAACCGGTTATGATTTGCAGCGAATGCGGTACAGTTCAATGCTGGCGGCAACAGTTGGCGGATACATTGCAAAAGGAACCAGCCCGACGGGACAGATTTATTCGCTGGGGTTTGCGCTTCAGGGCGGGTGGCTGCACAACAGCTTTGAAGGATTGGAGCAGGTAATTTATGCCGATTCGTTTGCCCTTAGCCGGGGCGGGAATTATGCCCGGCTTTACAGCGAAAACCCGGTTTGGCTAGGCAGTCCGGAACGGAATCGGTTTTTTATCAAGCCCCGAATCGACTTTTCGCTCCCGTTGTTTTCGGTGGGGAAAGTTCAAAAATCTGACAGCAAACCACCGCGGTTGAGATATAACAAATACACATTAGGGCTGATTTTGAGTGCGGAAGCCAGAGCCGTTTCGGGTCTCCCCCTATTGTTTTCGGGAGCTGCAGGAATCAGTTTGACCCGTTACAACCGCCCCGTGCTGGCTGTTTTGTACAGATATTCAGGCCAAAATTATGGTTTCCGGCTCCCAACTGATGGAATTCACTTCAGTACAGCATTTTCTTTTGGGAGCTGAGGTTTTCAAAAAACCTGTTCAATCACCATCTTACTGGTTTTTGCCAAACCGTACTGCTTTTTATCGCCACACTATAACAGCATGTGGATGGGTTTTTATACTCATAAACTACTGAAAACAAGAAGACCCTGCTGATGCAGGGTCCGCTTGCGGCAAACACATGAAACACATGTATAGATTGAAGAACGGTTACTTGAAACTCGCGCTTCGGGAATACAGTAATTAAGCGAGCTTGTGGCTCTGTGGCAATTCGCGAACAACTTCAGCGCGTTTCTTTTTGTAAGAGCGTGAACTGCCCTGATAGGCATCACAAGACTCACCAGATTTGCAAGACGGAAGACTAACCAGCGCTACACCTGCTACAAAGAAGAAACTGAGAATTGCAGCTTTGTTCATTTTAACTACTTGGCGGAGAGTTGATTGTGTCATTTTGCTTTTGCTTGCGTTTAGTTGTTTTTAATTGCTTTCTGAATAATAGGGCAGGGATTCACAAAATTCCACACGCATTTTGAAAAAAAATTTTTTTACTGCTGATTTTATGGAAAATCAGTTCTTTTTTCCCCTTTCTGCTGCCGAGTGCAACAAGTCGTTCTTTTTTTCGTAAATTAGAGGTGGCAAATAAACACATTGTATCACCTGTATAACCTGCAAATAAGGTGCGGCTCCGATTTCTCTGGTCTAAGAAAGAAGTCAAGCTGAGCGATCAGGAATTAATTGAACAGTACAAACGTACTTCAAACTCCTGGTATGCCGGCGAACTCTTCCAGCGCTACACACCGCTGATTTCAGCGGTTGCGTACAACTACATGCAGAATGATGTGGACACCGAAGACGCCGTTATGGAAGTCTTTGAGATTATCCTCCGCGATCTTCAGCATCATGAAGTGAATAACTTCAAAACCTGGGTGTACAGCGTCACCAAGCACCACTGCCTTAAAAAGCTCCGCCGCGACAGCATGGAAACGCTGGATGTGGAACAGGCGCTGCGGCATGTTGCGGTTGATGAAGCTCCCAAAACAGAAGCTATTCGCCTCGAAAACCAACTGGAGAAATTGCAGGATGCTGTTACCCGGTTATCCGAGGAACAAAAGCAGTGCATCGAACTCTTTTACTTCAAGCAAAAAAGCTACAAAGAAGTATCTGATCTTACCGGATACTCTGTAAACGAAGTAAAAAGCTACCTCCAGAACGGAAAAAGAAATCTTAAAGGTGCACTCGTTGGCATAGATTCATGACGCCGCGAGAATTACAGCGAATCTTTCAAAAGGGAGAATGTCTCTCTATCGACACCATGCGACTATATCAGCAGGGCAAGCTCTCTGCTAAAAGTATGCATGAGGTAGAGAAGCATTTGCTTGCCTGTAATTTATGTGCCGGAGCCATTGACGGGTTTACTTCCCGGCGCTCAAAAGATGTCGAGAAAATTTCAGGGCGTGTTCAGCGTCGTTTGGCAGTATATATGAATACGCCTCCGCGCATTTCATTTATACAACGTTTTGGTCTGGCGCTCACAGCAAGTGCTGTTGTTCTGGTGGCAGGAAGTGGTTTGCTCTGGTGGTGGTTAAGCACATCATCGCCGCAGTCTCCGGCAAAACCACACGATACTGCACAGAATATCCGGCAAACAGCACCTGAGCATCAAACAGAAACTATACAGCCGAGCGCATCATCCATAAGCTCGGATCAGCGGCCGGAACTACCGGCCGCAGTTGCTTTGGAGCAAAAAGCAAGTGACCCGCAGGGAATAATTCCTGCGCCTGCCGAAAAAACAACAGACGTATCTTCGCCCCTGCAAACTAAAGCTCCCGAAAAAGTGCCACCTGCTGTGCAGGAAACACCTGCACAAACTAATATTCCATCGGCACCAACTACACGCACAGCCGAACTGCAGCCCCTGCGCATTCAGAAAGTAACCCTTTACGGAAAAACCACGCATACTGATGCCAGCTCACGGCGCGCGACAAGCAGCGGCGGCCAACTCGGCTCATCATCACGTAAAACCGATGGTTTTTTACTCGAAGAAATGCCGCAATTCCCGGGAGGCGATAATGCACTTTGCAATTACTTTATGCGCGGCATCCGCACACAAAACCTTTCCCGCGAACAAATTAACCGCCTCTCAACCGGACTCAGCTTTGTAGTGAATGCAAAAACCGGTGAGGTTTCTGATGCTCAGCTTTCATTCTCTGTTTCGCCCGAAGCAGATGCAGAAATTTTGCGTCTTGTAAAAGAAATGCCCCGCTGGATTCCAGGCTCAAAACGCGGTGAAATAGATGTGCGGCTTGGAATAACCTTCGAGTAATCGAGTTTACCGCCAGCTTCCGTTACTTATGCCTTCTGTGTTTTAGCAGAAACTACCATTTCTCGCAAAATGTCAGTCATAGGGCGGTTTTGAACGTGATGGCTTGCCCAGAGGTACGCCTCTTCTAAACCCGTTTTAAATCCACCGGGCATATTTTTAATTTCTTCAACTGTTTTAAGAAATTTCCCATAAATAGGTGCTCGCTCCACCTCTTGCACATCAATTAATTTTTTCAATGTGTGTAACAGAGAGTCTTCGTAACCAAGTTTCAGGTCACTTTGTTTAACATAACGTTGAACAGATCTGAATGTATATTCAAGTAAATCATACTTTCCTAACTCATACAAAAGAATTAGTTGAAATATTTTAGAATAATGCTGGATGTCTTGGCGGCTGTCGGATTTCCCGTCTTGAATAATTTTATTAAGCCAATCATACGCGCCCTTATAGTTTGATTTAACAAACAAAAGAGTAGATATATTTAAATAAAAAGTCAGCTCGCGTGCTTTGTTTATTTTTGTTTTATATTTCTTCATTCCTTTCTCTGTCTCAGGAATCAACGCCTCTGCTTCATCAAACTGAGCAAGATTCATATGGTACAAAAACTCGAAAAAGAAGATGTTTTGGAATTGCTCTGCTTCTTCTTCAGCTGAATCACAAGGGATTGATTTTATCTTGTTTAAAATTGCGGGGAACTCTTCGAATAATCCTATACCTAAACAAATATTGAGGTAGTTAGATAACATCTTTTTAAATCGCAAACTATCTTCACTTACATAATGTGGGAATGTTTCCCACAATTGAATTAATTCAAGGTGATGTTTTCTAGCTTCGGTATAATCATTTAATTGTTGATAATAAATTGATTTTGCAAAGTAATAGCAAAAGCTCAACTCAAATGAATCTTTGTCGGGACCATTCTGAAAAAAAGGACTCTCGATAAGATTAGTTATTTCCTCAAGTTTGTTTTTTGCAGACGGCCCAATATTTCTTTGATGCAAAAAAATTATATTTTGTAAAATCACTCCATTCTGCCATCGTGTTAATTTTTCCAGAACTTTTTGAGTTTCATCATTGATTTCATCGATACGCTTTCTAACTTCTTTTGTTTGCTTTTCAGTTACAATTGCCCGCTCAAGAGCAAAAACTTCTATCAACACCAAAAATTTATCAAATTCATAGGCCAGCTTCTTTACTTTATCAAGTTCTTTAACCGCAACATCGTAGATACGTTTATCTATTAAAAATCGAATATCCAGAAGCGATTCTTTTAGCTGTTTTTCTACGTTCTTCTCAGCATGAAATGTACGCATGCTTTTGAGCACAAACCGAAACAAATAATTCTTTTCAGAAGAGAGGTGTTTTGTCTTTAGCTTAACCTTTAGTTTTTCCTCGTTGTACTCGTCCTGATCTAAAACAGCATCAAACAAAAGCATATAATTATTCTGCTCGCCGATCAGGTGTCGGGATGCAAATATTTTTACATAACGCTTTTCTGCCTGTGTTAAACTGTGCAGCAGCCTGTGCAGGTCGTCGGTTGCTTTCATTATTTATAGGGGCAATTTACCCCGACTAAGCTAAGAATTATTTGACGTTCCGCAGCTTTCAGCCGTTTTAATCTGATTTTGACTTCCAAGAATGTACTATGTTTTTGTTGAGATAAAACTCAACCTTTTTCAAAATTGCCCGTAGAACTTGCTGAATTCGAATTCGACCCTTTCAAAAAAACAATCCCAAAAAAACAATTCACCCTAAAACCTTTTCCCCGTTATGCCTACTCTACCTGCCCGCTACACAATGGGAACCTTCACCATTGTGTTCTTTGAATCGTACAAAAAACTTGGTATTTACGATTTAAGTCAAAACAAAATCACCGCCCTGCATTCGCTTGTTAACGGAAGAAAACTTTGGCTCGATACATCCACAAATGAGCTGGTAATAGAAGCTACTCCTTCAGGCTCTCTTTATAAAACTTCATACTCAATGGATACTCAAGGTGGTACGATTGCCATTACTGATTGTGCATTGATTATTGGTTATGGAGATAATCGCGGTATAGCACTATCTGTCACCTCTTACCCGCTCAACGAAATCGACAGTTGTCCGAATGTAGTGCTCAAGTATGAAGCCGCCAACAGCATCAGCATTTCTACTGCTTGTTCAGATCAAAGCTGCTCTGCGGCAAAATCTGCCTGCAAAACAACTGCTGATATTACATCAAGCAACTGCTCTATTT
Organism: Bacteroidota bacterium; assembly: GCA_046335555.1. Classification (GTDB taxonomy): domain Bacteria; phylum Bacteroidota; class Bacteroidia; order Palsa-965; family Palsa-965. Next base: position 4,158 of record JBKDHA010000089.1, on the reverse strand, counting down.
TTGATTAATGTACAATTCCCGTTTACCACAAAACCTAAAGCCGGTTTGCTCTGTAAACGGAAAAATTGAACAGTTTCTCCTGTTTTATCGTTGCCCTGTCAGTGAAAACCCTTTGCTGGCGGGGCAACATTTTTCCGCGCTGATCGAAAAGATTGGAAATGATGTAATGGTTTTCATTGAGGTGCAATTGCCGCACGGAACCGGTATAGCTGAATTGCCCCAACCAAGCTCTTCTGTTTGTTTAATTCCTGTTAACCCCGACGATCATGTGCTAATGAACGGACTTACAAGTTGGGTGCAGGATGTTATCCTCAGTTTTGAGGATAGCGCTGGTAAACCTGTTTTACTGTTCGATGAAAAAAGGGTTGATGCTATAGTTCTGGAACTGCTCAGTCGTGCAATTCCCGGAATGCGTTTTTTTCCATACCCTAGCGAAAATCTGGCCGGAGGAAATCTTATGCCTGTAACGGATGCTGAACAACCATTTCTGCTTGCCGGTGCTGATATTGCTTCCGGTTTCGCTGAACGCGGATTTCCCGATGATACAATTGTAATCGGGCTTCGGCAACTATTCGGCATTACAACCATACTTTGGCCTGGCAGTTCCGTCTTTTCGGGCGCACTCAATAACAAACAGCCTCTTTTTCATATCGACCTCTACCTCTGTCCGCTCGGAAGATTAGCATGCGCACCCGAGTTTCAGCACATACTTGTTGCCGAGTTAACCCCTGAAACTTGCTTACAGGGGTGGAGTGCCCAGGCCGCACAGCTTGCACAGGCATTGAATCAAACAGCTGTCTGGCTCGAATCTGCACCAGAAGGCATTGCATTCAAAGTAATCAGAGTTCCGCTTTTTGTTTTCGACAGCGAACTGCGCCATATTGGAAGCTGCGCCAATGCTGTTGCCGAAAATATTAACGGCTGCTGCCGGGTCTTTCTCCCCGACTACACGCCACCCAATCCGCTACCTGCTGTCGAACATAATCTCAAAAAAGCAATTCGTAGCATCCAGCAAAGGACAGAGATTGTTCTTTTGAATGCCGGAATTCAAGAGGTTTTGTTCATTGATGGCAATTATTTTACACTTTCTGAGCGAGAAGGGGCACTACATTGCCATTCAAAAGTGATTGCTCGTTCAGCGTAATTAATTGAAAATCTAATATTTACATAATTTTATAGCACTTAGACACCTAAAAATGGGCTCTAAGTTTGCTTGCGTAGGCTTATAAACTGATGTTACTTCGCTCTATCAAGAAACACAAAACAGCATAACCCGCTGCGTTTCACACAAACAAGATAAAAAAATGATACTCTGCGTAATACTTGCTTACATTCAAAGTCCCGATCAGGTGATTGCTTTGCAGCATACAGCAGGCTCTGTAGCTTCTGCTTATGCCAACAGCACATCAAATCAGGTAGCTGACATGCAGGCAAGAATTGGCGAAGTAAAAGAAAAAACCAGTTTTCAACCCCTGAAAACCTGACGACTGATTAATGCGGGATTTCGGCAACCCTGCCGGAGTTATTCTAACAAGAGTATTGGGTCTTTTGGTTCGTTTCCGGTTCCTTCCCCTCCTAACCCAACACCGCATTATCAATCAGTCGTACAACGCCGAGGCGGGCAGCAATGCAAGCCACGGCGTTTTTCTTTTGTCCCGCTGCTATGGGCTGAAGTGTTTCTGTATCAGCAATCTGGAAATATTCCAACTCTAACATTGGCTCGGCAGCAATAAAATTGCTTACCCGTTGTTCAATTTCTGCTGCCGGATATTCGGGCCAAAGCGATACCGCAATTTGCAATGCTTGATACAATTTCGGAGCAACGTGGCGCTCCTCCGGCTTGAGCCTCCTGTTTCTTGAGCTCATTGCCAAACCATCGGCTTCACGTATAATCGGGCAGGGCACTATTACAACCGGCAGGTTCAATTCGGTCGTCATCCGGCGAACAACAGCCAACTGCTGAAAATCTTTTTGTCCGAAATACGCTTTGCAGGGTCCCACTGCTTTAAAAAGTTTATTGACCACCTGCATTACGCCGGCAAAATGACCGGGACGGTGCGCGCCTTCCATTACAGTATCTAAACCATTAAGCGAAACCGGTAGCGACTGCTCCTCAAGTCCGGCAGGGTACATTTCAGCAACTTCAGGAACAAAAAGCAGATCGCATCCAGCTGCGGCAAGCAAAGTGCTGTCGGCATCAGGAGTGCGGGGATAATGGATAAGATCGTTTTTGTCGTTGAATTGTGTCGGATTAACGAAAATGCTGACCGCCACAATATCGTTTTCGGAACGGGCTTTGCGGACAAGTTCTGCATGGCCTTCATGCAATGCACCCATTGTGGGCACAAACCCAACGGTATGTCCCTGTGATCTTTGCCAGTCGAGCCAGCTGCGCAGTGCTTCAGAGTGAGAAACCTGTTTCAAAACCGGTAAGGCACAATTTTTCGTGCCCGCAAGGCGGCGAATCTACGGCTTTTCTTGATGTTTCGGCTTTTTTTGCGTAATTTTGTATAATACTTCACCTCTAAACAGTTCCCTGTTTCGACTATGAAAAAAGCCAGAGTTCTTTTTGTATCACAAGAGATAACCCCCTACCTCGATGAAACTCCGATGGGCGTAATTGCCCGCCAGTTGCCGCAAGGCATTCAGGAACGAGGCAAAGAAATCCGAACATTTATGCCGCGTTACGGCTGCATCAATGAACGCCGCAATCAATTGCATGAGGTGATACGTCTTTCGGGAATGAACCTGATTATTAACGATACCGATCACCCGCTGATTATTAAAGTTGCTTCAATACAAGCGGCTAGAATGCAGGTGTATTTTATTGATAATGAGGAATTTTTTCAGCGAAAGTTCATCCTTACCGATAAAAAGGGGGCGTATTTTCAGGATAACGACGAACGGATGATTTTCTTCTGCCGAGGCGTTATTGAAACTGTAAAAAAATTAGGCTGGGCTCCAGATATTGTTCATTGTCATGGCTGGTTTACCTCGCTTATGCCAATTTATCTGAAAAAAGCTTTCCGCGACAACCCACTTTTTGCCGATACCCGCGTCGTATACTCGGTTTACGACGAAGAATTCCCAGAACCGCTGCAAAAGAACTTTTCTGCCAAGATTCCGATTGACGGCATTGAAAAGGGTGATGTTGAAGCAGTTGCCAAAACTCCGACGTTTGCCAACCTAATGAAACTGGCGATTGATTACTCGGATGCGGTAATTAAGGGAGCACCCAAAATCAATCCCGATGTCGAAAAATATCTTAAAAAGTGCGGGAAAAATGTGCTCGACTACAAAACACCGGAACATTATATTGATGCTTATTCCGAATTTTACGACGCGGTTTTGGCGGAAGAGCCTTCGCTCGTTGACTAAAATTATGACCACATCTTCATTCAAGTTTACACCAATGTTGCGGGCTCTCCTGCCCGCTGCATTGTTTTTGGCAACTCTGGTTTTGCCTGCATCCTGCAAAAAGGAAAGTGATATCGGACTTGGGCTTCAACCCGGCGATGATTTGCTGAACGCTCAGCTCACAGATACAATTACGCTCTGGACAAAAACAGAACGTGACGACTCTCTGCGTTCCGACAAATCAACACTGTGTGTTATTGGCAGCAACACCGATCCGGTTTTCGGAAAAACAATGGCAGGGCTTTATGCGCAGTTCCTGATTCCGGGTACAATAAACAATATCAATTTCGGAAACACACCCGTTCTTGATTCAACCGTTTTGCTGCTCCGCTACAATTTCGATTATTTTGGCGATACAGTAACTCTGCAAACCTTTAATGTGTTTCAGATGACCGAGTCTATCCATAAAGACTCTGCTTATTATGCTACCACAACCAAAACGTTCAACACGGCTCCGATCGGAACACTAACGTTTAGTCCTCGTCCTCGGACACCTGTAATCAGCGGATCTGACACACTTCCTGCTCATATCCGCATTGTACTTGATCCTGCTTTTGGCAACTCCATTTTCTCACTGGCTGCCGGTGCGGGCAACATACTTAACGATAATACCGAATTGCTTTCCGCTCTAAACGGGTTGTTTATCACACCCAATAATCCGCCACAAGGACCCGGACAGGGAGCATTACTCTACTTTTCACCCAAAGACACGCTTACCCGGCTCACCATGTACTATCGTGA
>JBKDHA010000088.1:0-2883 GCA_046335555.1 Bacteroidota bacterium | reverse complement strand
TTTAGACGAAAAGCTCTTGTCATTTCGAACGTCAAAGTTTTTTTAGACGAAAAGCTCTTGTCATTTCGAACGTCAAAGTTTTTTTAGACGAAAAGCTCTTGTCATTTCGAACGTCAAAGTTTTTAGACGAAAAGCTCTTGTCATTTCGAACGTCAAAGTTTTTTAGACGAAAAAGCTCTTGTCATTTCGAACGTCAAAGTTTTTTAGACGAAAAGCTCTTGTCATTTCGAGCGGAGTCGAGAAAGGACGAGTGGCTTTTCATTTGCAGCTTCAGTCAGAATTGCGAACTTTGAAAATTCACAATTTCTTCTGCAATGACCCGCGACGAAGCCCGCAACCGCATCAACATACTTACTCAGGAACTCAACGATCATAATTACCTGTATTATGTATTGGCCGAGCCGAAAATCAGCGATTATGAATTTGATCTATTGCTGAAAGAGCTGGAAGCACTTGAAAAAGAGCATCCCGAGTTGCGCCGTCCTGATTCACCTACATTGCGTGTTGGCGGTGAAGTAACCAAAGAATTTGCAACAGTTAAGCACCGCTATCCGATGCTTTCGCTGGGCAATACTTACAATTTTGAAGAACTCGAAGAGTTTGATGCCCGCGTGCGAAAAGGTCTCGGCAACGAGGCTTTTGAGTATGTATGCGAACTGAAATACGATGGCGTGGCTATTGGCCTGCGTTACGAAAATGGTCAGCTTGCACAGGCTGTAACCCGCGGCGATGGAGAGAAAGGCGATGATGTAACGGTGAATGCAAAAACCATTCGCACACTGCCGCTTCGTTTGCGCGATACACCAAAAGCCGGTGCCGATTTATTTGCCGAAGCAGAAAGCAGTGTGCCGGCCGATTTCGAAATTCGCGGTGAGGTGTTTATGCCGCGTTCGGTGTTTGATGCTATCAATAAAGAGAAAGCCGAAGCCGGTGAAGCACTGCTGGCCAATCCGCGCAACTCGGCTGCGGGTACACTTAAAATGCAGGATTCGGCCGTTGTAGCTGCGCGTAAATTAGAATGCTATTTATACTTTGTGCTCGGCGAAAACCTTCCGTTTAAAACACATTACGAAAGTCTGGAAGCCGCACGAAACTGGGGCTTTCGCGTTCCCGAGTTTACACGTCTGGTGAATGATCTTGAGGGTGTACGCAAGTTTATTGCTCACTGGGACAAAGCCCGTCACGAACTTGATTTCGATATCGACGGAATTGTGATAAAGGTGAACAGCTACGAGCAGCAGCGCACATTGGGATTCACCGCAAAATCGCCGCGCTGGGCAATTTCTTACAAATTCAAAGCCGAGCGCGTAGCTACAAAGTTGCAATCTATCACTTATCAGGTTGGGCGAACAGGGGCAATTACTCCTGTTGCAAACCTTGACCCTGTTCAGCTGGCAGGGACAACTGTAAAACGCGCATCACTGCACAATGCTGATATTATTGCAAAGCTTGATGTACGTGTTGGGGATATGGTGTATGTAGAAAAAGGCGGCGAAATTATTCCGAAAATTGTTGGCGTTGAACTTTCAGCCCGCAATTCCGAAACACCGCCGCACGAATACATCACGCATTGTCCCGAATGTAATACAGCATTGGTGCGCGAAGAAGGCGAAGCTAATCACTACTGTCCGAATGCCGACGGCTGCGGGCCGCAGGTGCTTGGCAAACTGGAACACTTCGTGAGCCGCCGTGCTATGAATATCGACAGCCTCGGCGGCGAAACGTTGGCACAATTGGTTGAAGCAGGACTCATCCGTCACATTGCTGATTTGTACGAGCTGCACACCAAACGCGATGCCGTGCTTGCGCTCGACCGCATGGCCGAAAAATCAGTCAACAATTTGCTTGATGGTATTGAGCAATCGAAGCAAGTGCCGTTTGAGCGTGTGTTGTTTGCGCTGGGTATTCGTCACGTTGGCGAAACAACAGCCCGCAAATTAGCATTTCACTTCCGCAGCATTGACGCAATGTCGGCTGCAACACGCGAGCAGTTGTTAGATGTGCCTGAAGTAGGCGAGATTTTGGCCGACAGCATCCTGAACTGGTTTGCCGATTCGTTTCATCAGCAGCAATTGAAAAAGCTGCAGGAACAAGGTTTGCAGTTTGTGCTTTCGGAAGAACAGCTCGAAGGCCGCAGCGATAAATTAGCCGGGCTTACGTTTGTAATTTCCGGTGTTTTCAGTCGTTCGCGCGATGATATCAAACAACTCATTGAGCAAAACGGAGGTAAAAACACTGGCTCGGTTTCCGGCAAAACATCGTACCTTGTTGCCGGTGAGAGTATGGGCCCCGAGAAGCGCGCCAAAGCCGAAAAACTCGGTGTAGCCATCCTCACAGAAGAACAATTACTGAAACTGATTGATACGGGAAGCCCCAGCTAACCCAATCTTATGTTTGAACGAATCAAGGCACGGATAGGGCGTATGCGCCTCGGCGATGAACTGAAAAATGTTCAGCGCGATAAAGCCTTTTTCAATATCAGTGAAGTCAAAACCGTTGGTATTTCTTTTGAGTTTACCACTGCCGAAGATTTTGAGTTGCTTCGCAAATACATCAACTATCTCCGCGATCAAAAAAAGAAAGTAAAAGCACTCGGCTATTACAGCACAAAAGAAGAACCCGCTGTGCAATACTCGAAAGTAGAGTTTGATTTCTACGGAAAGAAATCGCTCGACTGGACAGGCCGTGCATCCGGGCATATTGTGCAGAATTTTATTGATGAGCCTTTTGATCTTTTGCTCGATCTCAATGATGGAAAATCGTTTGCGTTGTATTGTATCTGCGGACTTTCTCGTGCTAGTTTCAAGATTGGACTTTTTGAAGAAGACGTAGAAAATTTGCACTATTTACTGATCTACAGTCCGGCCGATAAAGGTCTCAAGT
>JBKDHA010000087.1:0-7894 GCA_046335555.1 Bacteroidota bacterium | reverse complement strand
GTAATTCCGTTATGTACATCAATAAGTACCAGCTTCATCCACGCACTTGTTCCGTTCAGCAATTGATTAAGCTGTGCGCGGTACGATTTTCGAATAGTTGGGAAGTAGCCTTTGCGGAGCACAATGCCGCTGTCAAGTTTTTCGGTAAGTCGCTGAAGAATTGCACCTGTAACCGTTACGCCACGCACCATTTCCCAGAAGCCCGGAGGCCCGCCGCGAAACTGCTGTTCATCGCCGTGATGATACGACCAAACACCGTATCGTGCAGCAGTAAGAATTTCACCGCGAATAATATTGAATCCGAAACGCAGGATCACATCAGCTTTCGCTTCACGGATGCGTGAAATGGTTTCTTCCGGAAAAATTTCAGAATACTTGCCTTTGAGACTAGTGATGGTTTTGATGCGCGGAAGTCTTTCCAGTTCATCACTCAAATCAACCAACTGAACGGCATCTATTTTTGAAAGGCGTTTGCGTTTATAAATACGCCAGAAAAAATTTCGCCAAGGATAACGAAGCGGTTGCTTTAGTGTTGCACCTGATGACGTGTTGTTATTTTCAACAACCAATACCAATTCAACAAACGGAAGTTCTGTAACCTGCCTGATGGCTGCGGCTTCCCAGGCTTCAAAGCTGAGACCGTTGCACAGCAGCACAACGCGGATTTTTTCTTCGGTTGTATTATTGGATGCAGGTTGCATAAAGTGTTTTCAGTTCGGCGCGCACAGCATTGGTGCTGTATGTGTTTACGGCATGTTCGCGAATAGCTGCACGATTGTAGTGTGTGAAGTTATCGCGCAGTTCAAGCACCGCACGGCGAAGTTCGTCTTCATTGCCCGGTTGTGCAAGTATTCCCTGTTCCTTATTTACCATTTGCGGTATTCCGCCGGTTGATGTGGCTATTACAGGGAGTCCGCAGCTTTGCGCTTCTGAAATTACACAAGGCATTCCTTCAAAATGACTGAACATTAGCAGCGCATGACTTTTCTGCATAGCTTCAGCAACTTCTTCGGGTGTTTTTTGACCTTCAAAAAAAACTGTTTTACCTAATACACCCAGCGCAGCAGCAAATGTTTCGTGTGCAGCTTTTTCGACGCCGTTGCCGATTATTGTGAGTGTGATTTTTTCGTTGTTCAGCGTTTCCATTACCCGCAGCATTCCCGAAATATTTTTTTCCCGTTCGGTTAATGATGAAACGTGAATGAGTTTAAACGGCTGATTATCGAGCAATACAGGAACGGGTTTAAACAAATCGGTATCGGTAACATTGTGCAGCATGGAGTAGTTGCCTTTTAAGCCGTGTTGCTGCATGGCTTTGTGCATTGGTTTGGAAACTACAGTAATGTGTCTTGCCCGGTTTACAATGCGTTCGGTATAGCTTTTAATAAGAATGCCGTTGTAGTTTCCGTCTTGCGGCAAATATCCCGACCAGTGTTCCGAAATCAGCAGCGGCACACGCAGTTCACGCAGCAGCGGAAGCACAGCCACTGCTCCGCGCCAGATCACATGAAGGTGCAGCAAGGCCGGATGTCCGTTCCGCATGATCGCTTCTGCAACTCCTGCGCGTATGGCATTGGTGTAACGCCTGCTTTTGCGGAGTTTCGAGAGCAGCGGCACTGAACGCGTGTGTGGGGAATATGAAACGCGAATTTCTGTTAATGCTCCGTGCTGCTCAACGCCTGTAATCAACGCATTGCCGGTAAGATGCGGATCGGGATAAGCAAAAACTACAGTAACTGTATAGTCGAGCGCAGCCGTTTGGGCATGGCGCTGAATAAAAATTCCCTGTGTTGGTGCCGATACATGCGGATACCAACTGGCAATGTAAAGAAGATGAGGTTTTTCGGGCTGCATCCGTTCACGAAAGTTTTTTGGTTCGCAAACGTATCGAATTTCCGATAACAATCACATCCGAAAAAGCCATCGAAAGCGCTGCAATCATTGGCGAAAGGAATCCGGCAGCAGCAAGCGGAATGGCGATTACATTGTAGAAAAAAGCCCAGAACAGGTTCTGCTTTATGGTAAGCAATGTATGACTGCTGATGAGCAGTGCATCGCGGAGCTTACGCAGATCGCCGGTTCCAGCCAGCAATACCTGTGCCGACTGCAATGCGGCCGGAGTAGCTTCGCCGTGTGCAATGCCTGCATCGGCGCGGGCAAGGGCAGGAGCATCGTTTATGCCGTCGCCGACCATTGCTGTTTTTGCCATTGCCGAAAACTTAGCGATGTGTTCGAGTTTCTGCGCCGGAAGCTGTTCGGCAAGCACTTCGGTTATACCAATTGCTGCAGCCACCTGTTCGCATTTCACCCGGCGGTCGCCGCTGAGCAGAACAGTTTTGATTCCGCGGCCGTGAATAAATTCAATTAATTCTTTCATGCCCGGCCGTATTTCATCGCTCAGATCGGCAGCAGCCACGGGCACATTGTTTTTGAGAATATAAATATCGTGGCTGCCTGCGGTGAACTGCTCCGGCAGCAAACGCCACGAACCAGCCGCCCAGTGGTTGCCTGCTGCATCGCGGCCTTCAATTCCGATGCCGGCAATTTCTGCAAGCTGGCTTAATTCTGCTGCCTGCGTAATGCCTTGTTTTTTCAGCAAATCGGTAACAGAACGTGCCAGCGGATGAGATGATTGCTGTTCTAATCCGAGCAATATGCGCTGCACTTCATCAGAACTGTTATTATCAAGCGAAGTAATTTTCAGTTCGCTGAAAACTCCTGTTGTTAATGTTCCGGTTTTATCGAAAACGATGGTTTTTACGTTCGCCAGCGTTTCTAATGTTCGTCCGCCGCGCATGAGAATACCGTTTCGCGCAGCTCGTCCTGCTCCAACCATAACAGCCGTTGGTGTTGCCAGTCCCATTGCGCACGGACAGGAAATCACCAAAACGGCAATGCTGCGCAGCAGTGCTTCACGGATGCTGGTATCAATCATCCACGCATTAATAATAAACGTGAGCAGCGAAATGGCAATAACTACGGGGACAAAAATGGCGCTTATTTTATCGGCCAATTGTTGCACAGGAGGCTTTTCGTTCTGCGCCTTTTTTACCAGATCAATGATTTGTGCCAGCAGCGTATTTTTTCCTGTGCGCGTTACCGTTGCGCGCAAGGGGCCTTGCAAAAGAACTGTACCTCCGGTGAGGCTGTCGCCAGGATTTTTGTTTACCGGAATGGCTTCGCCGGTCATCATGGCTTCGTTTGCCGCACCGCTGCCCGAAACTACAGTTGCGTCGGCCGGAATGGCTTCGCCGGTGTTAATTTGCAGAAGATCACCGGGACGAAGATCGGCCGCAGGAACTTCGTCGATGTGTTCGTGGTTGCCGTGAACAGAGATGCGACGAGCTTTTTCGGGCTGCAGGGCTGAAAGTTCGTCGATAGCAGTTGTGGTACGCTTTACAGCGCGGTGTTCAAACACATTGCCCAGCAGCACAAGAGTAATAATAGTGGCAGTGGTTTCAAAAAACAGGTAGTTATGTGCGTCGTGTACCGATGTGGCCGTGCTCCAGCCGAAAATGCTGTAACCAAAGGCTGCTGTTGATCCAAGCAGAATCAGCACATCCATATTGGCCACACCCGAACGCACCGAACCCCAGGCACTGCGGGCAAAATGCCAGCCTCCAACCGCCAAAACCGGAAGGCAGAGCAGGAGCTGAACGATTGGTTTATTGATAAACGCATCGTGCCCGAACAGCATGTGACCGAAAAACAGCGGCACCGTAAATACAAGGCAAAACCAGAATCGCTGCTCTGTACTTAATCTGAAAGGTTGTTTTACGCCAGATTGCGCGGGTTCAACCACCCGGTAGCCCAGCGAGGTAATATCATTAACAACTTGTTCGCGTGTACATTCTGGGGCAAGTTCCAGTGTAGCCTCGCCGGTAGCAAAGTTCACCTGCACGTCAGAATGCCCGCCTTTATTGAGTTTCCGGGTGATACCCAGTGCACAGTTTGCGCAGTCCATTCCCTCAATCTTCAACGAAATTTGCCTTTCTTGCTGACTCATAACCACAAATTTACGTTTTTCATCGCCCCGTTTGTTTGGAGAATTAACACGAAGCACTATCTTTGTCCCCGTTCTGCTGAAAAGCAGTTAACATGGTAGGTATAGCTCAGTTGGTTAGAGCACCAGATTGTGGTTCTGGGGGTCGTCGGTTCGAACCCGATTACTTACCCTAAATAAAAAAAGCATCCTCATTGCAAAATTGCTTTGAGGATGTTTTTTTTATTTAGGGAGTGATGAGTGTAAAGTGATGAGTGTATAATGATCAAAAAACGGGAAGTGAAACTACAGTGTCCAAAAAGCCCTTGTCATCTCGAGCGGAGCCGAGAGGGGACAAGGCTGTCTAGGATGTAAAAAAAGCTCTTGTCATCTCGAGCGGAGCCGAGATAAGACAAGAGTAATCCAGAATACAAGCAAACACTTTCCAAACCATTCACTTCCCGCATTTTAACATTACGCATAAAGTTCAGCCACTTTCAACGCCCAAAAAATGCTACTTTTGCGCCTACTGAACTTTTCCAACTCGCAATATGGCACAGGTTGAACTGATTATGCCTAAAATGGGTGAGAGTGTTGCAGAGGCAACCATCATCAAATGGCTCAAAAACGAAGGGGATAAAATTGCGCTCGACGAGCCGGTACTCGAAATTGCTACTGATAAGGTAGATTCTGAGATTCCTTCGCCGTTCGAGGGCTTTCTTTCGAAAAAAATGTTCAATGAAGGTGATGTTGTGGAGGTGGGTAAAGCCGTAGCACTCATCAGCACTGAAGCTGTTGCTGCTGCTCCGGTTGCGCCCCAAACACCGGCTGCAACTACAACAGTAACCAATACAGCTCCTGCTGTGTCGGCCACATCTTCTGCTCCGGTTGCTGAGTTGGTGAAAAATGGTGAAAGCGGTCGTTTTTACTCGCCGCTTGTTCGCAACATTGCCAAAGAAGAAGGCATCAGCATGGCTGAGCTCGAAAGTATCTCCGGAAGCGGTGTACACGGACGGGTTACCAAAAACGATATTCTCGGCTATCTGCCCAACAAAGGCAAACTTGCTGCCACAAACGGCGAAGTTACTGCAACTGCTACTGTGCCCAACAACGGCGGAGTAGTGTTCAACACCACCGAAACCAAAATCGAAAAAGCTCCCGCTCCTGCTGCAAAATCTGCTGTTGCACTTATGCCCGGCGATGAAATTGTGGAAATGGATCGCATGCGTAAACTCATCGCCGATCACATGGTGATGAGCGTACAAACATCACCTCACGTTACTTCTTACGTTGAGGCTGATGTTACAAACCTCGTGCAGTGGCGAGACCGTATCAAGAAAGATTTTGAAAAACGCGAAGGTGAAAAAATCACTTTTACACCTGTGTTTATTGAAGCCGTAGTGCGTGCCATCAAAGATTTCCCGATGGTGAACGTGTCGGTTGACGGACAAAAGATTATCGTCCGCAAAAACATTAACATTGGCATGGCGGCTGCATTGCCCAGCGGAAACCTGATTGTTCCGGTGATCAAAAATGCCGACCGCATGAACCTGATCGGACTTACCAAAACGGTAAACGATTTGGCTAACCGTGCCCGCGGAAATAAACTCCAGCCCGACGAGATTCAGGGCGGAACCTTTACCATCACCAACGTAGGCAGTTTCGGCAACGTAATGGGCACACCCATTATTAACCAGCCGCAGGTAGCCATTTTGGCTGTTGGTGCAATCAGAAAGCGTCCGGCTGTTCTCGAAACACCGCAGGGCGATGTTATTGCCATCCGCCACATGATGTTCCTGTCGCTTTCTTACGATCACCGCGTGGTTGACGGAATGCTTGGCGGTTCGTTCCTGCGCCGCATCGGCGATTATCTTGAGCAGTTTGACCCGAACCGGGAACTGTAATTCATACAGTAAAACGACTATAAATAATCAGAAAAGCGTCTCTCCGGGGGCGCTTTTCTGATTTTGTGTGAACATACACTTCAAAACAAGTTACCACATCATTTGAGAAAAATTTTATCTTTGAAATGTTATGCAACTGAACCGATCCTCATTATTCATTTTTTTAGCGCTTGCTGTCGCAACAATATATTCATGCGCATCATTATTACCACAGCGCAGCGAACGCAAGAAAATGATGAGTCAGGCCGATGCTTTTTTCATTAACGAAGAATATGAAAAAGCTATGCCGCTGTATCTTCAGTTGTATAATGCTGATACACTAAATGCCAATATTGCTTACCGTCTTGGCTATTGCTGCATGAATATACAGCCATCAAAAAAAATGGCTGAAAACTATTTGCGCAATGCCGTAAAAAATGCTTCACCCGAAAGCCGTGAGAATAGTTTGCGCGAGAATCGGGCACCTGTAAATGCTTATTATACCTATGCTCAGGCATTGCAATACAATCTGCAGTTTGATTCTGCCAAAGCGTATTATCTGCGATTTCAGACACTTTATTCCGATTCAACAAATGCAGAACAGCAGCGTGATCTCAATCTTTATCTTGCACAATGTGAAACCGGTAAAGCATTAATCGCTTCGCCTGTTGATATTACAATCAGTAATCTTGGCTCAAATCTGAATTCTGCTTTTCCTGAGTATTCGCCTGTGCTCTCGGCCGATGAACGTGTGCTTATTTTTACTTCTCGCCGACCGTCGGCCGGTAATACAATAGACCCGCGAGACGGGATGTACTATGAAGATCTGTACATGAGTCAGCGCAATGGCGATGAATGGTCGGAAGTGCAGCCAATGACATCAATCAACACACCCGGCCACGAAGCTACAATCGGCATCAGCAGCGATGGTCAGCAACTTTTTATCTACAAAGACGATAACGGCGACGGCAATATTTATGTAAGCACACTCAACGGAACAGAGTGGGGGCCGGCTGTTAAATTGCCTGAAACTATTAACTCAAAAGCTTGGGAACCCAGCGCATCACTCTCTGCCGACGGTAATTCGCTATACTTTGTAAGCACCCGCGAAGGCGGTTTTGGCGGGCGCGATATTTGGCGTTCGGTAAAATTACCCAACGGCGACTGGTCGAAAGCGATAAACTTAGGCCCTGAAATAAATTCGCCGTTTGATGAGGATGCTCCTTCCATTCAGGCCGACGGTGTTACTTTGTACTATGCTTCAAACGGCCCGCGTTCGATGGGTGGTTTCGATATTCTTTCTTCCGTTTTTTCGGAAGACGATGGCTGGGCAATGCCTGTAAATATTGGTTATCCGGTTAATTCTGGTGATGATGATTTATTTTTTATTCCAACAGCAGATAACACGCATGCCTATTATTCAACGGCAACCGGACCTGACGGAAAAGGGGAGAAAGACATCTGTTTTTTAACGTTTCCCGGCAAACAAAAAACACCGCTTACCGTACTTTCAGGAGAAATCACCAGTATTTTTGGCGGTGCAGCGCCCGGAGCAGTAATCACGGTTACTGATGTTGAAACCGGCGAAATGATTGGCACTTACAAGCCAAACACTGCAACCGGTCGCTATGTAATTATTCTTCCGCCCGGCAAAAACTACAGTGTTTCTTATGAGGCTGATGATTTCCTCTTTCAGTCAGACAACATCAACATTACTGATTCAATGGCCTATCAGGAAATTGAGCGCCCGGTTGAACTGGCTCCGCTGCAGGTTGGACAGAAACTTGTAGTGCGCAATATTTTCTTCGATACTGGAAAATCGGTACTTAAACCCGAATCAAAAACAGAGTTAGACAAGCTGGTAAAGCTGACGAAGCTGTATCCGCAGTTGATTATTGAAATTGACGGGCACACCGATGCCAGCGGAAGCGACGAGTTGAATCAGCGTCTTTCTGAACAGCGGGCTGAGAGTGTGGCCAATTATCTGGTTGAAAATGGTATAGACCGCAGCCGTTTGCGCACCAAAGGC
>JBKDHA010000086.1:0-42303 GCA_046335555.1 Bacteroidota bacterium | reverse complement strand
GATGTGTCCAGCTTGTAATGCCTTTACTTGATTTATCGCTTTGGTATTCATTTACAAGACTGCGGAAAGAGTCGCGCGGTAGGAGTTGGAGTAGTTGGGAAAAGAGTGTTAAATTTACCATGAGGATGGGGGTTGTTTTGTCGTAAAAACAATGTACCTATTTTAGGTACACCATCCTCTCTTTTTTATTTAGCTATTTTGGACAGATGTGACTTAGAGTATTTCTGTTTCAAATGCTTTTTGTACGATACTTTATCGTTTTCGAGTTGTTCTGCATTGATAACACCCGAAAGACTTTTTACCAATGGCGATACTTCTCCGGGCTCAATGCCAGCAGTAAGCCGATCAAGGTAAGTTTCTATAATAAACGACAAACTAACACGCTCTTTATAAGCATATTGCTTGGCTTTTGCGATTACTTGCTCGTCTAATTTGAGCGTGAGTTTGGTGTCTAAGCTTTCCATAATTAAACATTATACGTACAAATATACAACTTTGATACGTATTCTCAAAAAAATACTCCGATATGCAGCACACACAGTAAATTTGCTGCATGAAAGCTATTCTACTTTTATCCGTATTGCTGCTTGCTGCCTGTACGCAGGAAACTACAAAACCGGCTCCCGTCCCATTCAATCCGGCCACCGTTCAGCCCGCTATCGAAGGCTTAAACATCAACTTCGGCAAAGGCATACGCGAGAAAAATGCAGCCATTATTGCCGCCAACTACGATCAGGCCGCGCATCTTTGTCCTGATAATGATACCTACATCAACGGCCGCACTGCCATCGAAAACTGGTGGAAAGAAAGCGTAAACCAGCTTGATGATATGACAATGACCACCATTTCGCTCGAAGGCTCGCCCGATTTGCTCTACGAAACCGGCATGGCTACAACAACCGTTCACATTGGTGATTCAATTTGGGTGCAAAATGATAAGTATGTGAATGTTTGGAAACTGCAGGCCGATAGTTCGTATAAAATTGTGGTGGATATTTGGAATGGGATTGAAAAGTGAGAAATCACTTAACTCAATTATGAAGGTTTTGAAGGAAGGTTTCTGCTTTTTGCTGAATTAACTTGAATCCAGACTGTTTTGCTATATCGAGTGCTTTATCATACAACTCCTCTGCTCTGCTTAAATCACCCTTAGTTTTAAATATATTTCCTAGATTACAATAGTTAATGGCCATACCTTCCAATTGACCAAGTTGCTGATCAATAGCCAACGATTTTTCATATATTTTTTCTGCTCCGCTTAGATCCCCCCGAGTTTGGAGAATGCTTCCCAAATTGCTATAGTTGATGGTCATGCCTTCTAATCGCCCAAGTTGTTCATTAATGGCAAGCGATTTTTTGTGCATTTCTTCGGCTTTGTTAAAATCTTCGCGGGTTTGAAATGAAATTCCGAGATTACTATATTGATTCGCAACGCCTTCCAATTGCTCTAGCTGTTCATAGATGGCAAGCGATTTTTTGTACATTTCTTCGGCTCCGCTTAATTCTCCCCGGGTTAGAAGAACATTTCCCAGATTGCCATAATCGTTGGCCAAGCCTTCCAATCGATCAAGTTGTTCATCAATTTCCAGCGCTTTTTTATACATTTCTTCGGCTCCGCTTAAATCGCCCCGCGTATAATAAACAATTCCCAGATTGCCGTAACAGTTAGCAATACCTTCCAATCTTCCAAGTCGCTCTTCAATAGCCAGTGTTTTTTTGTGCATTTCTTCGGCTCCACTTAAATTGCCTAGGGTTTGCTGGATAATCCCAAGATTGTTATAACCATTGGCCATGCCTTCCAATCGCCCAAGTTGTTCATTAATAACTAGTGATTTTTTATACATTTTTTCGGCTTCGCTTAAATCGCCTCTAGTTTTAAACACATTTCCTATATTGCCATAACAACTGGCTATACCTTCCAGTCGCCCAAGTTGCTCATAGATGACCAATGATTTGTTGAACATTTCTTCTGCTCCGCTTATATCGCCTCGGGTTTTAAATACAATTCCTAAATTATTGTATTGATCAGCCAAGCCATCTAATCGACCAAGTTTTTCATTGATGGCCAGTGACTTTTTGTACATTTTCTCTGCTTCACTCAAATCGCCCCGGATTTTAAGAACATTTCCAAGGTTTCCATAATCAGTGGCCATGCCTTCCAATTGCCCAAGTTTCTCTTCAATAGACAACGATTTGTTATACATTTCTTCTGCTCCAATTAAATCACCTCGGGTCTTATGAATAAGTCCCAAATTACCATATACACTGGCCATACCTTCCAATAGACCAAGTTGTTCATTGATTGCCAACGATTTATTGTACATATCTTCCGCACTACTTAGATCTCCTCGAGTTTGAAAGACAATTCCTAAATTAACATAATCTATGGCCTTACCTTCCCAGATCCCAAGTTGCTCATTGATAGCCAATGATTTTTTATACATTTCTTCGGCCCCGCTTAAATCTCCCCGCGTATAATAAACAATTCCCAGATTACTGAAACAGTTAGCAATACCTTCCAATCGTCCAAGTTGCTCTTCAATAATCAACGATTTTTTGCACATTTCTTCTGAACCGTTTAAATCGCCCCGGGTTTTAAGTACACGCCCTTTATACATGTAAGCACCACTCAACGCTGAACTATCCTTGCTTAAATCAGCCAAATGAATTACCCGATCAATCATCAAAAGTGCCTTGTCTAACTGTCCGGTTCGTACTAAAAATTCAGCATAACTCAACAATTGATGCTCAAATGGTTTAATGATAAGTGCTTTTGAATATTCTATTTCTGCATCAACTAATTTACCTTCTCGTGCAAGTCGATTCGCATTATTCACAATCTGCCGCACCTCATCATTTTCATCGATTTCGTTAATATTTATACTGTTACTTTCCTGATTGATAGGTAAATTTTCTGGAGCTAAAAGCCCCACCGAATTCGATGGTTTATTGTCATCGCGAAGCCATTGCCCAAGGTTTCTACGTATTTGTTCTTCAAATTCTTTAACAGATGAAAAATAAGAATACAGCAATTCTTTTTTATGTTCTATTTTTCGTTTAAATCGAAGTACTTTTTTTAACTGAGGGCCGGGATCAGCAAGTTGATTAATGTCGATAGATTTAAACAGGCAAATTACCTGCTTCATGCAATGATCTTGCTGCGCATAACATTCTCGCGCAATTAAATATTCCTCTTCTGTACCGGAAGAGGCTTCAGGGTTATTTTTCCCAGGATCAGAACCCCATCTGTTATGGAGTAGTAAAACAAAGTAATCGCATTGCTTTAGTTTTTCGTTAATCAATTCCTGCGGACGCCCGATTCCGGGTAAAGTGTATTCCCAGCCTACAGGTTCAAACCGAACGTTTCTGTGATGGGCTTCGTCTTGATTATACTTTTCGATAACTTCTGAAAAAGCGCGTCTTTCATCTTCAAGTCCGCTCGGGGAAGCAATAAATATTTTGTATCGGGTTAAATTATCAGCCATATACTTGTTATAAACTATAAATTTATCAAAAATAAATAATAAACAAAAAGCCCCGTGATTAGACCACGAGGCTTCTGTTAAAAATTAAATTAATCTACTTCTTCAACCAATTCACAATCTCATCACACAACGGACTTTCCTGCGGAGAAATGTGACCAACATATTTCCCGTTCTCATCAATCATAAACTTCTGGAAGTTCCATTTTACCGGAGCATCTTCAACGCCGTTCTCGGCTTTTGAGGTGAGCCATGTGAAGAGCGGATGGATTTTCTCGCCTTTTACATCAATTTTCTCCATCATCTGGAATGTTACACCGTAGTTTTTCTGACAAAAAGTTTGGATTTCGGTGTTTGTTCCGGGCTCCTGCCCCATGAAATTATTGGCTGGAAAACCTACAATCATAAATTTCCCGTCTTTACCATAAGTATCATAAAGCTCCTGAAGCTGTTTGTATTGCGGAGTTAATCCGCATTCGGAAGCAGTATTTACGATCAATACTTTTTTGCCTTTGAGCGAACTCAGGTCAAAGGGCTTTCCGTCTATGGCGTTGGCTTTAAAATCGTAAAGCGTTTTGGTAGTTGTTTGTGGTGTTTGCATGGCTAATGAGCTGGCGGCAACGGCCGCAATAATTACGAGTGCTTTCATGTTCGGTGTTGTTCCTTTAGTAAACATACGCAAATGCCGAATGTTCAGATCGCGGCATTCACATTTAGGTTTAACTTTGCAGCCGAAATGCTGTTTGCCCAAACCCTGAACCTTTTCCGCCGCGAGTTGCTTACCGAGCAGCGCCGCAAATATGCTTTTTTCGGGGTGCTGCTGTATGTGGTGGCTACGGTATTTGTAAGCCGTTTCAGCTTTAAAGTGGTGCGCGATGTGCCTACGTGGAATGCCCTGTTCTGGATCATTCTGCTTTTCGCCTCGGTTATTGCCGTAGCACGCAGCTTTGCTCAGGAAAGCAACGGCCGCCTGCTCTATCTCTACACCCTCGCCGATCCGCGAGCGGTTTTGTATTCAAAGCTCATTTACAATACGCTTTTAATGATTCTGCTCGGAATCACCGGCCTTGTAGTTTTTGCCGTTGTGGTCAATTACCCGGTTGCCGATACGCCGCTGTTCCTGCTTACACTGGTATTAGGTTGCGCGGGACTGGCAGGCACCTTTACACTTATTTCTGCCATTGCATCAAAAGCCGGAAACAACTTTGCGCTGATGTCGGTACTGGGCTTTCCTGTGGTGCTGCCCATGCTGCTCGCGATCATCCGCGCATCAAAAATGGCAGCCGACGGAACGGGCTGGGACGGAGCCTCGGTTTATCTCGGTATAATAATCGCATTAAACGTGATCGTTATCACGCTTTCCGGCTTGTTATTTCCGTACCTTTGGCGCGATTAAAAAACGGCAAAAAACGTATGAAACTGAACTGGTGGAAATGGGCTTGTGTTGTACTGCTGATCTACACCTTTATTGCCGGCTTACTTATTCCCATGGCTCCCGGCCTGTATGAAGTAACGCCGGTAAATCTCTCAACCGCTTCGGCGCCGTTTACCGTTAACATTACCGGCTACAATACCCGTTTTCTGAGCAATGAGAAAACCATTCAGGCTTGGCTGCTGAACGACAAAAGCAAAGTAGCCGCCACTTCCGTAAAAGCCATCAGCGAAACACAGCTTGAAGTAATATTTCCGCAGCTTGCTCCGGTAAATCGCCCTGTTTTCGATTTGTTTGTGAATGATGATGCCGACGGCACAATGGTAATGGCCAACGCCATCGCATCAACCGATTCCACTTCCAGCATTACCCCAAACAACACCATTACGGTTCGGAACGAAAAAGCAGATCATTTCGCATTTCCGTTTCAGCATATCCTTTACGAATCCATCCGCAACCTGTTTTTCCACGTTCCGATGTGGTTTACCATGATTGCACTCATGGCCTGGGCGGTGTGGAATAACATCCGTTTTTTGCGCAGCGGAAATCTTGCACACGACAACAAATCAGCCGAAGCAGTAAATGCAGGTTTGCTGTTTGGCGTTCTGGGCTTGCTTACCGGTTCGCTCTGGGCGCGCGTAACTTGGGGAAGCTGGTGGGTTGATGATATAAAACTGAACGGCACAGCAATTACCATGCTGGCGTATATGGCTTATGTGGTGCTGCGCGGAGCGGTTGAAGACGAACAGAAACGCGCCCGGATCTCGGCAGTGTACAGCATTTTTGCTTTCGTAATGATGCTTGTACTCATTGGCGTGCTGCCCCGCCTCAACGGCAACGACTCGCTGCATCCCGGTAACGGCGGCAATCCGGCTTTCGGACAATATGATCTCGACAGCCGTTTGCGCACGGTGTTTTACGCCGCCTGCCTCGGCTGGATTCTGCTCGGTTTTTGGGTCTATAACATCCGCCTGCGCATCCGCAACCTCAACGAAAAATATTCACAAGCATAATTGCACCTGCAATGAAACGCATTTTGGTTCTCCTCTTCTCTGCCCTTTTGTTTGCCGCACAGCTTCCGGCTCAGAATGCCGACAATCAGGTTGTTCAAACGCTTAAAGGCAGCGGACTTTTTAACGTGATTATTGCATGTATCGGCATCGTTCTTTTCGGATTGCTGTTTGCCATTATCCGCCTCGACCGCAAAGTGAGTAAACTCGAAAAACAGGCTAAATAATTCTGCCATGAAAAAAACACATATCATAAGCATTGTAGTTATTGCCGCTGCCATCGTGTTTCTGGTGAGCATGCTCAGCAATTCAAGCACTTATGCCGATTTTGCAGAAGCCGCAAAACTCGGCCCCGATGAAGATGTGCATGTAGCCGGACAATTGGTGCGCACCAAACCTATGGAATACAATCCGCAGGCTGATGCCAACCGCTTTGTGTTTTACATGACCGACCGCAATAATGTGGAGAAGAAAGTTGTCCTGCTCAAATCAAAGCCGCAGGATTTCGAACGCACACCGCAGTTAGTCGTAATCGGCTGCATGAAAGGCAATGATTTTGTAGCCAAAGATGTGCTGATGAAGTGTCCGTCGAAATACAACGACGGTAAAGATCAGATGGCAGAAAACAACTAAGCCCGGTTAGGGGTTTTAAAGGCAACTATGGAAATTGATTATGCCGGCGAACAGCCGTTGTGGGGAATTATAGGGCACGGCAGCGTGGTGCTGGCATTTGTGACGGCCATTTTTTCGGCCATCGTCAACTTTCTGCGCACCCGTCCCAATCCGCTTGCCGAAGACCAGTGGCGTAAACCGGCCCGCATTATTTATTACACACACTTTATAGCCGTAGCAGCCATTTTTGCCACGCTTTTTCTGATGATCTGGAACCACCGGTTCGAGTATCAGTATGTTTGGCAGCATTCTAAGCGCGACATGGCCATGAACTATATTCTGGCGTGTTTGTGGGAAGGACAAGAAGGCAGCACACTGCTTTGGCTGCTTTGGCATGCCGTTATCGGCTTTATTCTGGTGCGTACAGCAAAACAATGGGAAGCGCCGGTAATTACTGTGCTTTCGCTGGTACAAGTCTTTCTGGCGATGATGCTGCTGGGCTGGTATTTCGGTGATATACACGTAGGCAGCAGTCCGTTTAACCTGATTCGTGAGCGCGAAGAAAACATCGGGCTGCCGTGGACGCTCAAAGCCGATTACCTCACAATTCCGGCATTCAGCGACGGCCGCGGCCTGAATCCGCTGCTGCAGAATTACTGGATGACTATTCACCCGCCCACGCTGTTTTTGGGTTTTGCATTGGTTACCATTCCGTTTGCATTTGCCATCAGCGCATTGTGGCTAAAACGCTATACCGAATGGCAGCGTGCTGCGCTTCCGTGGGCTTATGCCGGCGTAGGTATTCTCGGCATCGGAATTTTAATGGGTGGTGCCTGGGCTTATGAATCACTCAGCTTTGGCGGTTTCTGGGCTTGGGATCCGGTAGAAAATGCTTCGCTGGTTCCGTGGCTTACATTAGTGGGCGCGGCACACGTTATGCTTATTTATCGCATTAAAGGTCAATCGCTCTTTACCACACTTTTCCTTACCATTATTTCCTTCCTGCTCATTGTTTATTCCACCTTCCTCACAAAGAGCGGCGTGCTTTCCGAAACATCGGTACACGCATTTACCGAAGATGGTTTGAACCAAGAATTGGTTTGGTTCATGTCGTTTTTCCTCTGGTTAACGGCTGTGTTATTTCTGCCTTCCACAAAATCAAGACTCATCTACTCTGCCGCAGCTATTGTGTTTGGTGTAATGTTCGCTGTTGGCATGGTTGGATTGGGAATGCTCATTTTTCTGATCTGTTCGCTGGTGGCCATTATTTATGGTTACAACAAACAATTCAGCCAGAAAAAAGAAGAAGAGGAAGAACTCTGGTCGCGTGAGTTCTGGATGTTTATCGGTTCACTGCTGCTCACCATTACGGCCGGCATTATCATTTTCAAAACCTCACTGCCGGTTGTAAACAAATTTCTTCGGGTCGAAATCATTCACGATTTCTTCCACTGGCTCAGCGATTCATTCCCCAGAAACGAAACGCTGCAGCAATTAGCCAACGGCAAACTTGCTCCCGAGAAAAATGTAATTGCCAACTACAATGGCTGGACACTTCCTTTTGCCGTGCTCGTTGGTTTGCTGATGGCCGTTACACAGTTTTTCAAGTACAAGAAAGACAAGTTTGCTGACTTCAGTAAAAAATTACTTTCTTCATTTTGGATCAGTGTCGGCGTTACTGCTATAGTTCTCGTGATCATCATCATGGAAAGCAGCGGCAATGAAACCGAAGTTACCCGGGGCGTTATTTATCACAATACACTCTGCGGATTGCTGGTGTTTACATCTGTGTTTACTGTTGCTGCAAACGGACAGTATTGGTATAAAATCCTGAAAGGAAAAATCAAAAATGCAGGTGCTTCGGTTGCGCACATTGGCTTTGGCTTGCTTATGCTGGGCGTTGTTATTTCGACCTGGAATAAAGATGTGATTTCTCGCAATACTTCATCTGTTGATGTTACTTCAATTGACCGCAGCGGCGACAACAGCGCAAACATATTCCTGCGCCGAGGCGATGTAATGCCTATGGGCGATTACATGGTGCGCTACACAGGCCGTGAATACAAACTGGTTGACGGAACTCCGTATGTCTATTTCAGTGTCGATTACATGAAAAAAGACAAAAACGGACAGCTTGAAAATGCGTTTACACTAAAGCCGTTTATTCAGATCAATGAGCGCATGGGCAATGCAGCCGAGCCGGATACGCGGCACTACCTGCACAAAGACATCTACACATTCATCAAGTTTGTGCCGATGACCTCGTTGCTGGCGCCGGGCAAAGACCAAAGCAGCGATTACAGCGAGCCGAAGAACCACACCATTGCACGCGGCGATACCATTGCGCTCGACAACAGCATTGCCGTAGCCGACTCTATTTATTCGGCACCAAACAGCGAGCTCAAACTCGAAGCCTCGGAAGTTGCTGTTGCCGCCCGGTTCCGTGTAATCGGTCGTTCGGGTGCAAGCGGCGATATGAAATCGGCAGTAGTTACAGCTTACTATGTGGTTGATACGCTTTCGGGCGGCTCACGGCAAATTGAAGCCCGCGACAGCGATCTGGGTATTAAGCTTACGTTCTACAAACTCAATCCGCAAAACGGCCGCATTGATGTGTATGCCTCAGAACTCAACAGCCTCAAACGCGATTTCATTGTGCTCGAAGCATCGGTGTTCCCTGGCATCAATGTGCTGTGGATTGGCTGTATTGTAATGCTTTTCGGTACAATGCTGGCCGTGCGCGAACGCTGGAAATTGCTGAAGAAAGAGAAGCCGGCAGCTGAGCCGGAATAATTAAACTGCGCGTGCAAATTACCTTTCGCATATTAACACATAATTCGCCCGAGTACACAGCAATGTATGCGCTGCGCGATGATGTATTGCTTAAACCCGTAGGCTTCATTTTCAGCGCAGCAGAGCGTGCTGCAGAAGCTTATGATTTTCTGATCGGCGGCTTTCTGGATGATGAAATTATTGCGTGCTGCATTCTTTCGCCCAGAAGCAATACACGTATTCAACTGCGACAGATGGCTGTTGCAAAGCACCTTCAGGGAAAAAATATCGGTACATTATTACTAAAATTTGCAGAACAGTTAGCGCACGAAAAAGGATTCAGCACATTGTTCATGCACGCGCGCGAAACGGCAAGCGGGTTCTACAAAACACTGAACTATTCTGTTGTCGGAGATGAGTTTACAGAAGTCGGGATTCCCCATTTTGTGATGGAGAAAAGTTTGATTTGAGTAAAGCTTTTGAATTCTAACCAGCCTTAACCGGCTGCGCCACCGGAATCGGCCACTCATCGCTGGTATCAAGTCCTTTGTGCATTCGTTCTAATTCGCCATCAGTGGCCAGACATTTTTCAAGATCGGTTCTGATTTGTGCTTCATCCATTTGCTGGCCGATGAACACCAATTCGGTTTGCCGGTCGCCAAATTCGGAATCCCAGCGGCTTTCTATGCGCTCCTGATTGTCGATGAACGATGCAAAACGGATGCGCTCACCAAAAGGCATACTCGACCACCAAACACCGGCACTGTCGGCCCGCAGCGAACCACCGGCCTGACTCCAGGATAGTGCCTGCTGCGGGCGCGAAGCGATCCAGAACAACCCTTTGCTGCGAACTATGGTCTCCGGGAATTTTGCATTTACATAATTCCAGAACCGGTCGGGATGAAACGGCCGGCGCGCTCTGTAAACAAACGAACCAATGCCGTATTCATCCGTCTCGGGGGTATGCTTTTCTTTTTTCAGTTCTTCAATCCAGCCAACTTGCTGTTCGGCTTCTTCATAATTAAACAATCCTGTATTGACAATCGATTGCAAAGGAACTTTCCCAAATTCGGCACGAATGAATTTCGCACCGGGGTTCAACTTTTGCAGCATCCGCTCAATTACACCAACCGATTCGTTATCAATTAAATCAGTTTTATTGAGGATGATGACATTCGCAAACTCAATCTGATCAGTCAGCAGATTTACAATTGTGCGATAGTCACCATCCATATCTGTTAATTTCCGCTCAGCAAGTGTTTCAGCGCTTCCGAAGTCTCTGAAAAAGTTAAAGCAATCGACAACAGTAACCATGCAGTCGATATAGCTGAACCGGCTTAAATCAATGTTATTATTTTCATCAGTAAAGGAAAACGTTTGCGCAACAGGCACAGGCTCCGAAATTCCGGTACTTTCAATAAGCAGATAATCGAACTTGTTTTCTTTGGCCAGTTTTTCAACTTCAAGCATAAGGTCTTCACGCAGTGTGCAGCAGATGCAGCCGTTGCTCATTTCCACCAGCTTTTCTTCGGTTCTTGATAAAGTGGTTTCGCGTTCAACAAGCTGCGCATCAATATTTACTTCACTCATGTCATTAACAATTACCGCTACTTTCAATCCCTCGCGGTTATTGAGCACATAGTTGAGCAATGTGGTTTTACCAGCCCCCAGAAATCCACTGAGTACGGTAACCGGCAGTTTTCTAATTTCCATTGTTGTGAATAATTGTTGAATCTGTTTTCTTTTTGTAATCCCTATGGAGCATCTCTAAAAACTCAAAATCTCTTCGTTGGGCTTGTCGCAAAAATCCTTTCCCGCAGCAAGTGCGGGAACGTTTTTTACTCCTTCGCCCGCCTCAATCTTTCGAGTTTTAAGAGATGCCCTGTGTTTTGAAGTATGGCCACAAGATGAGCCGAGCATACTGCATCCGGTAAACAATACGGCAAACAGCAATTTACGCCCGAACAGCAGCCTGTTTAAGCCAACTGAGTATATGCAGGTAATGCTTTTCACCATAAATGCTGATGAATTTCTGTGTTTCATTATTGGTTCTGTTTTCAAAAACTGCCATTCTTTTCTGCAAAAATTCGCCTGTCAGTTTTATTCCGCAGTTCACTGTTACACAGTTCTCCCATTCTTCATAACTTTCAGGAATCATAATATATCGCAACTTTGTTGCAAATATAGACAACTCTCTGTATTTTGCAACAATACTGCATTAATAATTCAATATGCTTAAAAAACGCGAAACATCAGGTAAACGTCAGGTGCTGCAACTGCTCGAAAACAGTTCATCAGCACTGAGCCAGGATATGCTGGAGAAAAATCCGGAGCTAAAAATTGACCGGGTTACGATTTACCGGATTTTAAAAAGCTTTGAGGAAGACGGCAAAATTCACCGCATTGTAGGTAATGATGGTAAAGCCTATTTTGCAGTATGCCGCAATTGCAGCGAAACGCATGCGCATCATTTGCATCAGCATGTACATTTTCAATGTAAAATGTGCAGCAAAGTAGAATGTTTAAATGCTGAAATATCCTTACCCATTCCGCCCGATTATGTGGTTGATGATGTAAATGTGGTGATGAGCGGGATTTGTGGTAAGTGTAAAACGGCTAAGTAAAGTCAGTCAACAATTGGCTTTAGTTTATGTGCAATAAGAAATAATATAATTGAAACCACCCAAATAACTAGCATCACAGTAATGCGCGATTTCATTGGCTTTGATTTTGTTTTATCAAAAAAATAATACCCAACAACAGATCCAACTAATCCGCCTGCAGCACCAAATAAAACCCGCGATGAACCCGGCGGAGCCAGCATATTAAATGTGTTGATCAGAATAATTGCCGGGGCAACAATGAACAGTGCGTAAATAACATTTTCTTTTACTCCTTGCGGACGTTCAAAAGCCATTGTAATTGCGGTTAGTAATTACTCTTCTTCCTCTTTAAAGAAGGCTAATTTGGAAATGTGTACTACCTGCACATCTTTATAGTAATAAGCTAAAATAGCGCGGTAGTTCTGCCCTTTTTTAGACTGGTTAATTGCGCCTTCCTGACACATACCCACACCATGCCCGTAGCCGCGGCCGCGGATCAGCACGGAATCGCCGATTTCAGTAACTGTGAAATAGGCCGAGCGCAGTTGCCAGTCGCTGCGGAGGTTTTTGTAGGCAATGCGCACACCGCCGTAGCTGAAATAATTGCTGCGCGATGTTTGCTTCATCGAACAGGCGGCTTTACACGCCAAGCTGTCTTCAATCGGATATTTGTAGCGCTGCGCAAGTCCATTCAGCCAGTCGTCTTTGGCAATGCGGCGCTCCCACGAAGCGTGCGGCATTCCGGTGCAAAAACTATCGGGACGGCCGCGCAGATACGGCAGCGTTCCGCCCCACACATCTTCTGAATTGGCTGTTTGTCCGCCGCAGTTCGAGTGAAAAGCTGCTGTAATGAGCGAAAGCCGCTGGTCAACCAACACAAGCCCTTCGGTAGCCAGTGCCGCAGCTCTGATTTCGGGATGCGTTGTACGACTGCGGTAGGCCTGACAATGTACACCGTCGCACAAATCATAACCTTCGTTGATGTGGCGACCCAACTGTGCCAGCGCATACGTGCGGCAAAGCACCGACTGCACTTTGTAAAATTCAGGTCCGCCCTGCCCGCCCGATTCTGATTCTACAACGCCGGCTACATAAGCTTCCAGCTCAACATGGTTTACACAAAGCAGGTATTGCTCGCGAACAGAAACATCTAGTTTTCCGTCGTATGTACGTGTGCCGGAAAGCGGTTTTACGGGCTTAATTTTAAACACACACGTATCATTGAGCGGCTGAAGAACGAAGCGTTTAAAACGGCCAAGCGTATCGCCCTGTATGCGTACTTCAAACGAATCGTTTACTACAACAAGCTGAAATACTTTAGCTGCAATCGAATCGTGCTGCTGCTTTCCGTCGAGCAATAATGAGTAACTGCCCCGCGCACCGGAAACAGAAATCATCTGAACTTTCATTGTAGAAAGCAGTTTAACATCAACTTCATGTGCAGTAAGCAGTGAAGTTGTAAGCAGGGCAATGAATACAAGCAGTGCGGGTCGGGTCATTACTTTTTTAGTTCAATAATCAGTTGAGCGGCTTTGGCTGAGGCGCCAGAGCCGCCAAGTGCAGCGCGGAGTTCTTCGTATCCGTGCAAAATGCTTTCGCGTTTGTTGCCACCCGAAACAATGCTGCGGAGTTCAGCACTCATTTGGGCAACAGTCATTTCATCCTGTATCAATTCGCGCACCACTTCTCTGTCCATCACCAAATTAACCAATGAAATGTATTTCACTTTCACCAATCGTTTGGCAATTTGATACGAAATCGGATTTCCGAGATAGCAAACTACCTGCGGCACGTTAAACAATGCCGTTTCGAGTGTTGCTGTGCCCGATGTAACCAGCGCAGCATGAGACTGTGCCAATAAATCGTAAGTGCGGTTATGAATATATTCGGCAGTCGAGTTTAGCATCAAGCTCCGGTAAAACGACTCGGGCTGCGACGGAGCGCCGGCAATTATAAACCGGTATTCGGGAAACTGCTTAGCACATTCGAGCATTACCGGAAGCTTGGCCGTTATTTCCTGTTTGCGGCTTCCGGGGAGCAAAGCAATAATTGGCTTTCCGGTATCAGCAACAACTGGACTGCGTTTCATCTGGTTTACTGCATCGAGCAGCGGATGGCCTACAAAGTGAATTGTTTTTGTATATCCGAAACTTGCATAAAAGGCTTTCTCAAACGGAAGAATGGTGAGAATAGCATCGGTACCGGCAACAATTTTGTGTACCCGCTTTTGTTTCCAAGCCCAGATTTGCGGCGAGATATAATAAACTACTTTGATGCCGAGTGCTTTGGCAAATGGAGCAATCCGCAAATTGAAACCGGGATAATCAACCAAAATCAGTACATCGGGTTTCCAGGCTTCTATATCTTTTTTGCAGGTTTCAATATTGCGGAGAATGGTACGCAGGTTCATGAGTACTTCTGCAAAACCCATGAATGCCAGTTCGCGGTAATGCTTTACTATGGTTGCACCCTGTGCTTCCATAAGATCACCGCCCCAGCCGCGGAAAACAGCATTGCTGTCGGCTGCGCGCAGTTCGCGAAGCAAATTGGATGCGTGTAAATCGCCTGATGCCTCTCCGGCAATGATGTAGTACTTCATGCCTGCGTTATGCAATAAATTTTCGGTAAGCTACCCATATTGCATACCCCAGTGTGGCAAAAACTACACCACGCGCACTGTTGTAACGCTCCGTCCAGATAAACAAAAAGAATACAGCCAGATTAGAGATCACGCATAAACTTAATGCGGGAACGAAGTTGTGGAACTTCTCGAAGTAGGCGACAAATCCGGTGAATGAGGTTTGACTGCTGTAGGTAAACGAATAAAAAAGGAACAGGGTGATAATCGGAGTTATTAATCCGAGAAAAATACCCAGCGCTAAATGGTCGAACCTTTTCATTTGTTAGTGTTTTGAATAGTCAGACTGTTCATTCCGGCAAGCGTTTGCAATGCGCTGTGTGCGGTAAGATCAAACTGTGCGGGTACAACTGAAACATAGCCATGATGCAAAGCCCAAACATCCGTGTCATCAGAATCGGGCTCGAAGCTTTCGAAATGGCCGGTGAGCCAGTAGTATGTTCTTCCCGATGGATCTGTGCGTTCATCAAGATCTTCGATCCACGATGCGCGGCCCTGACGGCAAACACGAATGCCTTTTATTTCGTCGGTATGCAGCTTTGGTATGTTTACATTGAGGCAAACACCTTTGGGTAATCCGTTTTTCAGCACTTGCTCAATTACCACTGCTGCCGCTGCTTTGGCTGCTGTAAAATCGGCTTCGATAGAATGATTGAGCAGCGAAAAACCGATGGACGGAATTTCTTCGATTGCGGCTTCAATTGCGGCCGACATGGTGCCGGAATAAATAATATTGATGGAATGATTGGCGCCGTGGTTAATGCCGGAAACACATAAATCAGGCTTTCGCGGCAGCAATTTATTCACCGCCATCTTCACACAGTCAACCGGAGTTCCGCTGCAGCTCCACGATGTTGCACCCGGATGTGCCGAAACAGCATCAACACGAATTGTTGAATTGATGGTTATTGCATGCCCCATGCCCGACTGCGGCTTATCGGGCGCAACCACAACCACTTCGCCAAATTGCTTGGCTACTTCAACCAAAGCAGTAATGCCGGGCGCGTAGATGCCGTCGTCGTTGGTAACAAGTATAAGCGGTTGCTGCTGATTTGTCATAGTTGCAAAAATAGGTAAAGCGATGCTGAGGCTGTTGGTGCCGGGCGATAGAAATGAAACATGAATTGTTAATAACAGTGAAGAAGTTAGTCCGCCTGAAAACCCGGCTGTGGTGTAATTTCCGACATTTAAGATTTACATTTACGCGGTGCAGAATTTCACGGTTTACAAGTCGTCGGCTGGTTCGGGTAAAACTTTTACACTGGTAAAAGAGTACCTGAAACTGGCGCTTTCCGACACTGCCGATCCGCCGCAGCTTTACAAGCATATTCTGGCTGTAACATTTACCAACAAAGCAGCTGCTGAGATGAAAGCGCGGATTATTTCTGCACTTAAAGAGCTTTCTCAGGCGCAAACCGGCGAACCATCGGCAATGGCGGCGGTGCTGGGCAGTGAACTTCTGCTCGACCCGTTTACACTGGCCGACCGTGCACAAAGCATTTTGCGCGCCATTCTGCACAACTATACCGATTTTGCCATTGGCACTATTGATGCCTTTGTACACCGCATTGTGCGCGCATTTGCATTCGATCTGCACCTGCCGGTAAACTTTGAAGTGGAAACCGATGAGAAGAAACTGCTCCGTCAGGCAGTTGATCTGCTCATCGGCCGCATAGGAAGCGATGAGCAGTTGACCGAAGTGCTGGTACAATTTGCAGAATCGAAAACCGAAGAAGACAAAAGCTGGCAAATTGAACAGGAACTACTGAACACAGCCAAACACCTGCTGCGAGAAGAAGGTCCGGAGAAAATAGAACGCCTGCGGAATCTCTCGCTCGGCGAGTTTCTGGAAATGCGGGATACGCTGCGAAAAACTACAGAAGCTTTTACAAGTACAATTAAAAAAATTGCAACTGAAGCCCTGCAAAAAATTGAAAATGCCGGTCTTGATCAAAGTGCTT
This sequence comes from Bacteroidota bacterium, assembly GCA_046335555.1. GTDB lineage: Bacteria > Bacteroidota > Bacteroidia > Palsa-965 > Palsa-965. The sequence goes on along the minus strand of JBKDHA010000086.1, from coordinate 25,793 downwards.
TTTATCGCGGAAATGCAGGAGCTCCGAAATGGTTTGAGTATTTGACCGATGGTAAATTTGACAAGCTGAATGAGTACAGCAGCTATGTTGATGAGACTTTTGAAAATGATAAATGGTACGCATCAAAAGTTACTCCTGCTCAAAAAGCTGCAATTGATGATCTGAAACCGGTGCTGACAGATTGCAGAAACCGCATCACTGCGCTGCGCGACAAGCACTACGGCACTTACGTTGTGCATACATTACTGCTGAAAAACATTTATGCTCTGGCGGCACTGAACGAAGTTGAAAAACTGATTTTCAGTTTCCGTGCTGAGCAAAATGTGGTTCACATTTCAGAATTCAACCGCATTATTTCAAAAATTGTTTTTGCCGAGCCGGTTCCGTTTATCTACGAACGGTTAGGCGAACGCTACACCAATTACCTGATTGATGAGTTTCAGGATACATCGGTGTTGCAGTGGCAAAATTTCCTTCCACTCATTGATAATGCGTTGGGCAACGGCGATTTTACCATGCTTGTTGGCGATGGCAAACAGGCCATTTACCGCTGGCGCGGCGGCGAAGTAGAACAGTTTGCACGGCTTCCGTATGTAAATGTTGACAGCGAAAACGAGCTTGTAGCTGAACGCGAAAAAAGTTTGATCCGCAATTACAGAGGCTTGCAGCTTTCGCGCAATTTCAGAAGCAAAACCGAAATTGTTCAGTTTAACAATGTGCTGTTTCGTTTGCTTACTGATGAACTGAGTGAAGGCTACAAAAGCATTTACGATCAGCTTGAGCAGGAATCGAACCTTGAGAATACCGGCGGCAGCATTCATATTTCCCGCATCATTCCTGAAAAAGAAGATGATGAAAATGCACTTCATGCACAGCGTACTGTAGAACAAGTGACTGAACTGCTGGCACAAGGTTTTGAACTGCAGGATATAACCGTGCTTACGAAAACCAATGCCAACGGTTCGCGTGTGGCGGCCGCTTTGCTGGAAGCCGGTTACCCGGTTATTTCGTCTGAATCGCTGCTGATTGGTCAATCAGAAAGTGTTGGGTTTGTGCTGGCTGTGCTGCGTGTAATTGATTTGCCTTCGGATGCGATTGCGCGCACGCAGGTGCTGAGTTATTTAGTGAGCAGCGGCCGCATACCAGGCACACTCAACACTGTACTTGCCGAAGCTTCGGAACAGAGCCTTGCCGCGGTGCTGCACAAGTACAATTTCCTGTACAATGAACTTGTGCTGGCGCGGATGCCACTTTATCAGCGCTGCGAAGAAATCATCCGCCGTTTCGGCCTTGATGCCGAGCCGGATGTTTATCTGGTTTTCTTTCTGGATGAAGTACTGAGCTTTGGCATGGGCCGCGGAAATAATCCGGCCGATTTTATGCGCTGGTGGAGCGAACGGGCAGAGAAAGCATCGGTAGTTGTGCCCGAAGGCATGAATGCTGTTCGGGTAATGACGATTCACAAATCGAAAGGATTGGAATTTCCGGTGGTGATTCTCCCCTATGCCAACTGGAAATTTGATATGAGTCGCGATGATTTTTGGGTTGATGTTGATGACGAACAATTGCCCGGGTTGGAAACAGCAGTAATACCGACAAACAAAGAGCTGAAATACACCCGCTATGCGGCGATGTATGAAGAAGAGCGCAACAAATCGCTGCTCGATCATTTGAACGTGTTGTATGTTGCGCTGACGCGGGCCGAGCAGCGGCTGTATATTTTTACGGGCAAAAGCAGTAAAGAAGCAGCACAGGAACTGAAAACAGCATCCGACTGTTTTGCGCGGTACTTTGCCGCAGTTGGCGAAGAGCCTGATACAACTGACTATTTGCTGGGCGTTCTGCAGCCGCGCACCTCACACAAAGCGAAAGCCGGGAAGTTTTTGCGCAGCAAAGTTTCGGCGGTTACTGATTGGACAAGTCGCATCAGCATTCGATCTCACGCAGCTGAGTTGTGGGCTGCCGAAACAGAACCTGCTAAAGCCGATGATGCCAGGCTGATGCGCACCCTGCTGAGTTTTTGCCACACCGCAGATGATGCATCAGAAGCAGCGCGGCGGCTTGTACTCGAAGGCTTAGCCGAAGACACACAAGCCTATTTGCTTGCACACCGCGCGCAGCAGCTCATGCAGGATGAACAACTTAAAGCGTTTTTTGCATCGGGAAGTAAAATAAACACCAATGCCGAGCTGCTGATTCCGCAGCAAAAACCGGTGGTGATAGACCGCGTTGTGCAAACTTCCGGGCGCACACTATTGCTCAATTTTGTAACCGGAATGCCCGCCCGGCAAAGCCGCAATGTGCTGCAAGCTGCCAATGCGCTGAGCACAAAGCAACCGGCCGAAGCATGGTTGTTTTTTTTGCAGGAAGGCCGGTTGGCGAAAGCTGAGGACTAATGCAGCAGGAGTTTATTTGGAACGCCGAACGGAATGAATCTCTAGCCCTGACTGTAGCGGAAATGCAGCAGCAATAAAAATTTGCTAAACCTTCGCTATTCTATAGCTAAACCTACGAGGTCTCCGAGACCTCGAAGGTTTAGCTGCTGAATTGCAGTGTAAGGCAGGTGCCAAGCGGTTTTTTGATGCATCAGCAGGTTCGCTCCTCCTCTTTTTTTAAAATAAAAACCGGTTTCTGCTTTCACAGAAACCGGTGCGCACAGCGAGGACGTTACACATCGGAAGGAACAATACTTCGCTGCTGCTTTTTAAATCATGCCTTTGTCAACTAACTTCCAGTAGAGTTGCCCCGACAAGGTTAATTCGGCATAACCGTTTTTCATTGCCGCCCAGTATAAGTCGTTCCACGGTTCGGGTACGGTGACTAAGCCTGCATCGCGGAGTTTTTTGAGTTGATTGAATTTTTCAACATTCTCCTTTTTTGCTTCACTTTCAGTGTATTCCCAACTTTTATCCATCCGCAGTTTATGGCTGGTTCCGAGGAATAGATTTGTAATTTGCTTGAGTTCAGACGGCGAAACTCTTGCTTTACCAATTCTGAGTACGTGCATTTTCTCAGCATACGTTTTGAACTGCGGTCGTTGCTGCCAGGGGTTCAGCATTTGATCGAGATAATTGTACAATCCGGCAACTGTTACTCTTCCCAAAATATCGGCAGCACCGCCACGCAAGCCTTCGCAGAGAATAGATGTAAACAAACCGCCTTTTGCAGTTTCAACCGAATACTGGCTGGGCGATGATGAGGTAAGGATGGACAAGCCGGGCATTAAGACAGCCTGCATGTGATCGAAGCCGGTAATGCTGCCGAGATAACCGGCATGACAGCAATCGAGAATCAGAATTACTTCGCGGATACGTTTTGAGCGCAACGCTGTATTGGCAATGGTAATAAGTTCCGACAATGGCATGCCTTCAACATATTTTTTGGCATCTTCCGTAACTAAATAACCGCCAAGATTATTTTCATAACCATGCCCTGAAAAGTAAAAAAGTACACGGTCGGCATCATCTTTAAAAAGTTCATTCACACGCTGCCGCAGTTCAGGCAGCGTTACTTTTACATGTCCTGAAATTATACGACGGCAAAAGAAATTGGGACTCTCATCGTGGTTTCTGCTGAGCAGTTCTTCAACTGCAATAGCATCATTAATACAACCACGCAGCGGTGATTCGGGATAGTTGTTGATACCAACAAGCAGGGCTTTTGATTGCATGTGCTATATGTTTTTTTACAAACTTCATTCAAAAGCCCATCATAATTCTCCCTGTTTTCATGTAAAATATATCCACAGTTTTGATGATTTTCTGAATGCAGTAAAAACAAAAGGCGCTGCAAACTAATTGCAGCGCCTAAGTAGATAGATAAACATCGCGAAATCTACCCGATACCCATTTCAACAGCTTTCCTCACTAAGCCGAGCGTGCCTTTAACGCCGAATTTTGCGATTAGATTTCGGCGGTGTGTTTCAACTGTACTTGCAGCGATATACAACTTTTCAGCAATTTCGGGAGTTGTGAATTCACGCGCAATTAGTCGTAAAACCTCTTCTTCACGCTTGGTTAGTTTCACATTTTTTATTTCTTCCTGCTTGCGTTTACTGTCGCGGATTACTTTCATTATTTCCTGACCGAAATAGGTTTTGCCGGCATTCAGTTCGTGAATTGCTTTTACAAGTTGTTCGGCACCTCTGTTTTTCATGATATATCCCTGCACATCGGCATTGAGCAGATCATCAACAAAATCAGGCTGATCGTGCGTGGTGAGAATAAGCACCGGAATTTTCGGATATTCTGTTTGCAGGAGTTTTGCAACTTCTATTCCGCTCAAATCGGGCATGCCAATATCCAGCACAACCACATCAGGCTGATGTGCGCGGACGAGCGGCAGAACTTCGCTGCCTTTAAGCGTTTCGGCTACAACTCTTATATCGTCTTTTTCGCGACTGAGGATAAGGTTGAGTCCATCGAGAAAGATTTGATGATCGTCGGCTAACAATACATTTATCATAATTTGCAGAGGTTTCAGTGTACAGGAATATCGAGGGTTACAGTTGTTCCGTGTCCGGGTCGGGAGTCGATAGTAAGTGTGGCATTAATGTTTTTAGCTCTTTCGTGCAGGCTTTTCATTCCGATGCCGTTTCCCTGCGTTTTGGCAATGTCAAAACCAACGCCGTTGTCTTCAACAATAAGATTCAGTGTCCCGTTTTGTCGCTGAAGCTGTACCGTTAATTCAGTAGCTTGAGAATGGCGGAGCACATTGGCCAGCAATTCCTGCACGATCTGGTAGATGTTGAATTCTGTAATGCTGTCGAGCCGGTTAATATTTCCGCCGGTGTGGTATTCAACTTTAATAGTTCCGGCAATTTCAATTTTTTCGCAAAGACCTTCAATTGCTTTTTCGAGTCCGAAAGTGGTGAGTCCGCCCGAATGCAGACTGGATGCAACGTGGCGTATTTCTTCGCAGGCTTCGTCGAGTACGAGATTGGCTTTTTTCAGTTGTTCAAATTCACCTGTGGGCAAACCGGAGCTTTCCTTTTCCATGAGGTTGTACACCAGCTTTGCGGCCGAGAGCTTGACTCCGAGACTATCATGCAGATCCTGAGCAATGCGTTTACGTTCTTTGGTTTGCGTTTCAAGCATTGTTTTGAACGTAAGTTGTTCCTGATTGCGAAGCATTTCTTCGATTCGTACTTTATTTTCGATGTTGCGTTTTTCGGCTCTGCGTGTTCGCAACTGCAGGAGAATCAATACCAGTAGAAGAATGATAATAACGGCGAGAGCGATGATAAGCAGATAAACCTTTTCGATTTGTGCTTTCTGCTGGTCGCGTTCTTTTTCGAGCAAAATTCGTTTGTTTTGTTCTTCTTTGTAGGCAAGTGCAAGCACATTTGCCCGCTGTGTTCGGGCGTCTATTGTATCGCGAATAGCACTTCCTTTATTCATATATTCATAGGCCTTCAGGTAATCTTTGGAATCAGCATAAAGGTCAGAAATCATCAATGCTGATTCTATCTGTGTGCCTATATTACCAATTGAGGTTGCTATTGAATCGCATTTTAAAAAATATTCAATAGCTTTTGATTTGTTGTTTCTTTTCAACTCAATAGTTCCCCGATTGAAGTAAGCGATTGCAATACCTTCGGCACTTCCCATTCTTGAGTATAGCTGCATTGATTTTTCATTCCACTTTTCGGCTAAATCATATTCGCCTTTCAGTTGATTATAAATCGCAAGATTAGCCCCGGTATTCGCTATTTTAGATTCTGCCTGCAACTCTTCGTAAATGGCCATTGCCTGATTTAAATTATACAAGGCAGTATCCAATTCACCTCTAACAATTAAAACCGTAGCTATGTTATTGTGACTTTTTGCAATATCTAATTTGAAATTATTCTTTTTATTTATTTCCAAACATTTTTCATACTCAGAAAGTGCGCTTTCATATTGCTTCTGAGCGAAATATACTTGTCCGGCTGCTTCCAATGCATCGGAAAGCAGTCTGGCATTGTTGCTTTTTTGAGCAACATCAACTGCTGTGTAAATATTTTTAAGCGCTAGATCAAATTGTGATTTCCGGCGCATGGTATTGGCTGCAGCCAGCAAGGCTCTGTTTAAATCACTTTCTTTTCCGGGAACAGTTTTCCAAATTTCGGCAGCTTTATTGGCAAACACTATAGAGGAGTCGTATTTACCTTTGTTTTTATAGGCAATTGAAAGATTTAATCTATCTCTCGCCATACCATGCTTGTATTTTTCAGCATCGTTAATACGCAAAGCACTTCTATAGTAGAGTATAGCCGAGTCTATATTGATGCCAGTATCATAATGTGCTTTACCTAATTTCGATAAGGCATCAGCTTCCAACAATTTGTAACCTAAATTGCGTGATTGTTCCAGTGCTTTGTTAATGTACTTGAGCCTGACTTCGGGTTTTTCATCCCGCGCAGCATAGGCGCTGTCGAGCAGTTTTACGATTCCGGCAGAATCAATATTTGTTTTTTCTCCATTAACTGTACTGCGACTCTTGTCTGAATTACTGCAATTTTCAAACACTACAAGAGAAAAAATAAGTGATATAATCAGACAAGTTGTTTTCAACATAATCAGATATAAATTGTGAATAGCAGTATGCAGGAACCTTACCAGTCAGATTCCTGCATACATAGTATTTTCAGAGAGCGTGCATTATACATTTTGTAAAAAGAGCGGACGTACTTCTTCTTCGTCATCCTGACTTACAACAATTACCGTGTAAGAAGATGTAGCCAGTGTTTCTGTTCCTTTTTTGATGGCTACAACAAATTCGCGCTGAGATGTGAGGTTGATAGTTGAAACCGGAATTTGCTGATTGATTACAGAAGCCTGGCGGAGCGGAACACCAGACTGCTGAACGGTTAATGTAACATTCACCGGATTTGTTCCGTCGTCGGTAGGTACATCGTAGGATACCGCTTCGTATCCTGATTGTGTAAACAGGGCACTCACATAGAGATAATGTTGTTTGGCACCGTTAACTGTTTTTGAGATCAGATAGATCACAGGGTTTTTCATTGACATAGTTGTTTGTTTTAGGTTTCCACAAAGTTGAAACAACACAACTCGCCAATTGTCCTGAATTATATTGGTTTCTGTATCCCCTGTTCTGAGGATTTTTGAAGGTGTAATTCAGAGAATTGATGAAATGGGGAAACACTGGTCGCGATGAAAGTATAAATATTCATCAAAATTATTCAGCATCTGTTGATAAAAACACCCAAACCGACACCATTAAAGTTGTCAGTAAACTAAAAAACAAAGCCGAAAATTTATCAGTCTTACTTATTCCAAACCATCACGAAATCTTCCATAAAGTACCCATCTCCAATATCAAAATCGGCTACCGACTCAATTACAAAACCATTTCTGAAATAGAAGTTAATGGACTTGTAGTTTTTCCGGTTAACAGTTAACGTCCATTTCACAAGATCAGGAAAAAGCATTGTAGTTTCAATAAACACTGCTTTGCCCAATCCTTTTGTCTGATGCTCCTGATCGATATAAAATTTATGCAGGAAGTAATTGCCGTTGCCTTTGCTGCTTACGGAGATATATCCTGCCGCAACTCCATTTATATCAATAATAAAAAACTGTTGCCCCTCGCCCATTTGCTTGCGTAATGCTTCTTCAGAATAAAGTAAATGGAGCATATAGTCAACCTGCTTTTGCCCGATAATAGCGGGATAATGCTGCTGCCAAATTTTTGCGGCAAGCTGTGCAATTTGTGCCGCATCTGATGATCGGGCAAGTACTAAACGAAATTTGGGAACCGACATACTGCAAAGATCAGCAAAGTTGTTGTTCTGCAATGCGGTGTCCAAACTATCCCTGATTTGTCTGTAAAAAAATCACCCGGAGCAGAGACTCCGGGTGATGAAAAGCTCAAGGGGCTTTTCGCGGTCTTGCAGAAGTTAATAGGGGTTCAGCTGCAATCCGTTTATTATTTGATTCAACTTCTGATATTTCTATGCAGCTCCGAATATCTTGAATGCAAGGCTTACCAGTATGTAAGCAATCCAAACCATAGTGGCAATAAATCCAGTCCAAATGGCTGTCAGAAATAAGGTTAAAAATGTCTTGAATGATTTTGAAGATGTAAGCGTCCCTCTTTGTTTTCTGATCATGTCGATAATGCCTGAGATGATAAATGCAAACGGTACAATAGCAAGCATAGGAGCAACCATTATCGAAAGTGGCAAAAATAAAAGTGTAAGCAAAGCAAAAAACACCAGCAATCCGAGCCCGATCAACACCCGATTATGTGGCTTAGTTTCCGAAATGCGGTGAACAAAACCTCGTTTTTTCGCAGGTTTCGCATTGTCTGCAACGATAATTGTATCAGTGGACTGTTTTGTATCAGCCGCCACAGCAGGATACGAAGCCTGAGTTTGGGTTGCCTGCTGTTTTTCAACTAATTTATCTATTGTATTCGAAGTACTTACCGGGGCAACTTCTTTTGGAGCAACATTGTTTTGTTGAGTTGTATTCCCGGCAGGCGCTGAAGGCTGAAACTCCTGCTCACTGCTTGCAGGTTCAGCTTGTTTTTTATCAGTTTCGGTCAAAACAGATACATCGTAGTTTTGAGATTTGGTTACCGGCTTCACCGAATTCGATTGTTTTTCGACATACCAGCCATTGCGGTATTTTCGCTTTTCGATGTGCATTGTACTGCAACTTCCGAGAAGAATTGCTGTGCTGATTAATACAAGTATGAGTTTCATTGTGTATGGGTTTTTAGAGGCTGTTAGATTGTGCTTGTTTGTAATTGCTGAATGAAGGATATTGACGAGTTTGTTTCTGGTGTTGCTGTTTTTTGTTCGGTACAAATCCATAACCGCCATGCTTTTTGCCGTTCATCTGCACCGCGGATGAGCAGTGTATTCATGTCGTTCAGCGTAATCCGGCTGAACCAGAAACAGATCAGGAAGCTGAGTTTGCAGAGCGGCCAGCCATGCAGATACAATTTGCGCATAGCTCTGTGATTTACTTTTTAGCTGCGCGGTTGCGGGCATTGTAGCCAATAGAGATTCCGTAACGCCAGCCATCGCGCGAAGGCACTGCAAATGCATTTACCGGTATATTCATTGTGCCTGAACGAAAGGTCTTGCCTATCGCAAACACAAACGATGAATGCAAAGTCAGATCACCGCGGCTGTCCATGCGATCAATAAACGAAGGGCGGGGTTGGTTGATGTTCAGCGGATCTGCATTCCATGCACCTTCTGTAATCCAGTTGCCGTTCGAATCGTAAAAACCGTTTGTTTGGGAAATCACATTAAACGTAGGACCGAAAGCAAATTCCCAGCCGCGTTTGTTGCTGCGGATACCATTCATAAAGGTCATGCTGGGAATAAACAGGCCCTGATCGAGACCGGTAACCATTGGAACAAATTCAAACAATGCCTGAAAATCGCCTGACGACAAGTACTGTGCTTCAAACTGGTAGCCAAACTGAAACATAACCGGTACAACATTGTAGCCGCCCTGACTTTTAGGCTGCTGCAGGATGCGGGCCGTTTTTCCGGTAAACATTGTAGCACCCATGCGCGGCCCGTCGAGACGGAGGCGTTCTGTAACCGGATTGCGGGCGCGGGTTTCGTATGCACCGGGTTTCTGTAGCTGTTTCAGCACAATTTCATCTACATCACGGTTAAATAATTCGCGCAGCATAATGGTTGTCATGGTTTGTACTTCAGATGTTTCGTGTACAAACTCCATCACTTTTGTGCGCTCGATGGTTTCAGTAGCTACATCCACATACTGAAGCGTGTAAACGATCTGGTTCCCCAGCTTTTCGATACTTCCGGTTATCATTTTATCGGTTCCAAGTGCTTTGCCGGTTTCAACTACGCAGAGACGACCGTAGCAATCATCTGCTTTAAGGTTGGCTTTCTGAAGCAGTGTAGCCATTTCATACCGGTCGAGTACGCTGAATGTATCCAGCTTCTGAAGTTCGAGTCGTACCAAACTTCCCATTTGTTCACTTTTAAATTCAGGCACATTCGAATCGAGATGCAGAACACCTACTTTCAATCGGGGTTTTGCGGTTTGAGCCGATGCAGTTAATGTGGTACAGCCAATAATTGCCGTAAGCAGAAGTTTGGCGATGTTGAGTTGAAGGGTTTTCATTGCAGTATTATTAGTTTGTTTTGTCTATTCAGTTTGTTCGTTTGAACTGAGGCAAAACTACAGGGCTGCAATAGCGTGGTGAAACGGCTCTGCGCATCAACATTCTTCTTAATAAGTATTTACTGCCGATTTTTATCGCGTTTTTAGCTAACCTGTCCGTTTTTTGCGATTTTTGCAAATAAGCCTTCTTTAATTGCAGAATTTCTCTGAAATAAACTGCAGAAAAAGGTTTTTCCCCTGAAAAAAAATCAAATATGTCAGGTTCTCCAAGTCGAAACGTACAACTCAACTTTATACAACGTTTAAAGGATTCGTTGCCTGCATCCCACTCTTTTGTCGATGAAATAGCTGATCTGCTTGGCGTTAGTGCCGACAGTGCTTACCGCCGCATCCGAGGAGAAACAGCGCTTTCGCTCGACGAAGTGGCTGTGCTCAGTGCTCATTTCCGCATTGCTCCCGATCTGCAGTCGGGCAGTTCATCAGGAAATACAGTTACGTTTTCGTATCACCATCTTTCTGATAATGCGCTGAACTTTGAGCAATACCTGACCAATATTGCTAATGATATGAAACGTATCAAATCGGCAAATCAGTCGGAAATTATTTTTGCGGCCGAAGACATTCCTATTTTTCACCATTTCCAATATCCTATACTTACAGCATTCAAACTGTTTTACTGGAACCGATCAATTCTTAATACACCTAATCTCGACGGTACTAAATTTGATCCCGCGCTCATTAATGATAATCTGATGGCGCAGGCTCGCGCTATTTACGATCTGTATGTTGAAACACCATCTATTGAAATTTGGTCGGAAGACACGCTCAACAGTACAGTAAAACAAGTTGAATATTACTGGGAATCAGGATTATTTGCATCAAAAACAGATGCACTCAATGTGCTTGGTGATATTGAGAAAATGATTACCGGCATTGAGCGGCAGGCTGCACACAGTTCAAAATTCAAAGGAGAAGTACCGCCAGCCGATTCGTCGCAAAACTATACACTGTATTGCAGCGAACTGATGATTGGGAATAATTGCATTCTGGTTCGCCTTGGTTCAAACAGCGTTACTTATATTTCTTACAATACATTTAACTCAATGACAACCACCAGTCAGTCGTTTAACGAAGAAACCGACCGCTGGCTGCGCAACCTCATCCGCAAATCAATTCCGATTAGCGGAGTAGCTGAAAAGCAACGTTTCCGCTTTTTCAAGATGCTGAATGATAAGATTGTGAAGATGCGCGAGAAGATTGAGGCGGAGTAATATGCAAAAATTACCATCAGGCGATATTACTTCGCTGCTCAATGAAAGTGTGCAGCGTTTCAATTCGCCGGCATTCATTGAAACAGATCCGGTGAGCATTCCGCATTTGTTTTCAACTAAAGAAGATATTGAAGTTTCTGGATTTCTTTCTGCAATTATAGCTTGGGGACAACGCCCTGTGATTTTGCGGAACGCTGCCGATCTGATGCGCCGCATGGATATGGCTCCGCACAGCTTTGTCATGCAGGCCGATGTGCGTGAACTCAAACACCTGGATACATTTGTACACCGCACATTCAATGGAATAGATACGAGAACGCTTGTACTCGGCCTGCGGCATATTTACAAAAAGCATCAAGGACCGGAAGCTGTTTTTTCAGCTGCTTTGCGGCATAACGATATGGCCGAAGCAATTAGCGCATTCAGAGCAAAAATGCTGGAACCCAAACACCCCGAGCGCAGCCGCAAACACATTGCCGATCCCGCCGCAGGCTCATCTGCTAAACGCATTAATATGTGGCTGCGCTGGATGGTGCGGCGCGACAATGCCGGAGTTGATTTCGGAATCTGGAAAACCATATCCCCCGCCCTGCTCTGTTGCCCGCTTGATGTGCATTCGGGAAATGTTGCACGGAAATTAGGATTACTCAGCCGCACACAAAACGACTGGAAAGCAGTTGAGGAATTAACGGCGAATCTCAGGCTTCTAGATGCAAAAGATCCGGTGAAATATGATTTTGCACTTTTCGGCTTGGGTGTTTTTGATGGAATAAAGTAATCAGCTTATCAGGTCGAGTAAAACTAGAATGGGTTTGTCAGGTCTCGACTCCGCTCGACCTGACAAGAGCATTATGCCTTTTTATACATCGCCGATTTCATCATTCCCCATTTATTGAGACGATGTTTAAAAGAAACTCCCAAACAACCAAAGCCATATTTTAAGCTGCGGCGGAAATTGATGGATGAGGCTTCTTCAAAGTATTTTGTAGGACAGGTAATCTCAGCAATTTCGTAACCTGCATAAACTACCTGTGAAAGCATCTGATTGTCAAAAACGAAATCATCGGAATTGGCTTCGAGATTCAGGTTGCGGATGACCTCGCCTGAGAAAGCTCGGTAACCAGTGTGGTATTCTGAAAGTTTTTGGCTAATCAGAACGTTCTGAGCAAACGTAAGACAGCGGTTGAAAATGTATTTGTACATCGGCATTCCGCCGCGAAGCGCACCTTTACCGAGAATGCGTGAACCCAGAACTACCGGATATACATCATTGGCAATCAGATATGCCATTGAATGAATCAGCTTGGGTGTGTACTGATAGTCGGGATGCAGCATTATTACAATATCAGCACCGAGAGACATAGCAGTATTGTAGCAGGTTTTCTGGTTTCCGCCGTAGCCTTTGTTCTTTTCGTGACGGACAACGTGGCGAATGCCGATTTCACGGGCAAGCTCTGATGTGCGGTCTTTACTGGCATCGTCAACCAGCACTACATCATCAACAATATCAAAAGGAATTTCATCGTATGTACGGCGAAGCGTGAGTTCGGCATTGTAGGCCGGAAGGACTATAACCAGTTTTTTACCCAAAATCATGGCGCAAAGATAATCAGGTTGTTCACTTTAGCACAATCTGGCCTAAAAGTGCCATAATAAACCATTTGGAAAATGAAAAAGCCTTCGCATATTGAATGCGAAGGCTTTTGAATATTAATCATCTGAACTATTAGAGCTTAATCGAGATTCCTCCTGTCAGGTAAGCAATACCCCAGCCAAGTTCACCCATAACAGCAATACGATCGGTAAGGAAATAACGTGCGCCTAGAAAGCTGGAGAAACCGACGCTGCTGCCATAAGATGAATCGCTGTAATTTAGAAACTGATTATTGTCTTCGTATTTATATCGTGCAAAATTAAATGAAAGCATTATACCCCCATAAAGATCCCATTTGCTAAGGTCAACCCCGTCGAATTCGCTTAGGTGCCACGCCGTTCGCGCTCCGAAAATGTAATATTTCCAGTTTTCTTTATAATAATAACCGTTGCTTAAATTATTGGTGTAACGATAGCCCTTGTATCCAAGATATCCGCCAACACTGATAAATCCTGGGCCAAGATCGGCTAGTGCATGTTCAAACTGCATACTTAATGCGGGTGTCTGACGGGCAAGATTGAAACCAAAAGAACTTCCAACACCAATACCAAAGCTCATCATGTTATCGCCAACCTGAAAAGGATTGGTTTGTGCTCCGGCTAATGAAGCCACTGTAAGAAATAATGCTGCTAATAAAGTTTTCATTTGTCTGATTTATTTATGCTGAAGTTTACCCGGTACCTAATTTAGTTTAGTGTAATGGGAATATTTTACCGCAAATGTACTGGCCTTATTCAATCAAACAAGGCTAGTCATGTGATCCTGACAACTGTTTGTCAACAATAAATCAAACAAGTATCACCTGAAATGATTCAGATGAACAAAGCGCCGTATTTTTGCAGTTATGAATTTTGAACTTATTTCCGATTATTTGCCAACCGGCGATCAGCCTGAAGCTATTCGTCAGCTAACTGAAGGTATAAACAGCGGTGCGCCTTGCCAAACATTGCTGGGAGTTACCGGTTCGGGAAAAACATTTACAGTTGCCAATCTTATTCAGCAAGTACAACGGCCCACTTTAATTCTGAGTCATAACAAAACCCTAGCCGCTCAGCTTTACAGCGAATTCAAATCGTTTTTTCCGAATAATGCAGTTGAGTATTTTGTTTCTTACTACGATTATTATCAGCCTGAAGCCTACATTGCTTCATCCGACACATACATCGAAAAAGATCTTTCTATTAACGAAGAAATAGAAAAGCTGCGGCTGAGTACTACATCATCATTGCTTTCTGGCCGCAGAGATGTTGTTGTTATTTCCTCTGTATCGTGCATTTACGGTATTGGAAATCCCGAAGCATTTTCTCAGAATGTTGTAAATATTCGCAAAGGTCAAACCATTAGCCGGAATAAATTTCTTCATCAACTTGTCAGTTCACTTTATTCGCGAACGGAAGGTGATTTTTTCCGCGGCAACTTTCGGGTAAAAGGCGATACTGTTGATGTTTATCTCGCTTATGCAGATTATGCTGTGCGTGTATATTTTTGGGGCGATGAGGTGGAGGAAATTGAATCGTTTGAAACCAGCACCGGCCGTGTACTTGAGAAGTTCGACAACATCAACATTTACCCGGCAAATATTTTTGTGACCTCGCAAGACACCATGAAAGGTGCGATCTATATGATCCAGGAAGACATGGTGAAGCAGGTGGAGTATTTTAAATCTATCGGAAAAAATCTTGAAGCTAAACGTTTAGAAGACCGTGTTACATATGATATGGAAATGATGCGTGAACTCGGTTATTGTTCCGGCATCGAAAATTATTCACGTTACTTCGATGGCCGGGCTACAGGCTCACGTCCGTTCTGTTTGCTCGATTATTTCCCGAAAGATTTTTTGATGGTGATTGATGAGAGTCACGTAACCATCGGGCAAATCCGCGCTATGTTCGGCGGCGATCGTTCACGCAAAGAAGCGCTTGTTGAGTTTGGCTTCCGACTTCCGGCAGCTATGGATAACCGTCCGCTTAAATTCGATGAGTTTGAAAGCATGATTCCGCAATTAGTTTGCGTTAGTGCAACACCTGCCGAATTTGAGCTTCAGAAATCGGAAGGCATTGTAGTTGAACAGCTCATCCGTCCCACCGGCCTGCTCGATCCGATTATTGAAGTGAGACCAAGCGATAAGCAGGTCGATGATTTGCTCGACGAGATCGAAAAAGTAGTTGCGCGCGATGAACGTGTACTCGTAACCACGCTTACAAAACGCATGGCCGAGGAATTAACCAAGTACTTCGTCAACCTCGGCATTCGCAGTCGCTACATCCATTCTGATATAGACACATTAGAACGCGTGGAGATTATGACCGATCTGCGAAAAGGCGTTTTTGATGTGCTTGTAGGTATCAACCTGCTGCGCGAAGGTCTTGATTTGCCCGAAGTTTCGCTGGTAGCCATTATGGATGCCGACAAAGAAGGCTTCCTGCGTTCAGAACGCTCGTTAGTGCAGACAGTAGGCCGCGCCGCACGAAATGTAAACGGCCGCGTAATCATGTATGCCGACCGCATTACCGACTCGATGCGAAAAACGATAGACGAAACCGAGCGCCGCCGCCGCAAACAGATTGCCTACAACTTTGAGCACGGCATTACACCAACGCAAATCATCAAAGACAAAGATTCGATGGCGATGGTGCTTGAAAAAACACGCGGCAAAAACGACCGCAAAAAAGCTGAAGAACGCAAAGCCTACATTGAACCTGATCGCACAGTTAGCCTCGCCGCCGAACCTGTGGTGCTTTACATGACCAACGAACAGCTCGAAAAAGCCATTGCCAAAACCAAACGCGCTATGGAAAATGCAGCCAAAGACATGGACTTTATGGAGGCTGCAAGGCTGCGCGATGAAATGTTTGCTTTAGAAAGAGCGTTGAAGGAGCGGTCGCAGAAGTAAACAATGAGCTGACTATATACCAATAAATACTTTAATTTCTCTTTAACTAAGGTGATTTACATTTTATTGATATTTGAAAAAAAATTAATAAAATGAGAAAAAATATAATATACTCAGTTACCGCTTTATTGTTTTTGATTGCTTGTAACAAAGATGAGTTAATCGAGAAAACTGAGCTTAGTCAAGTATCAGCAGCGAGGATTAATTGTTTCGATGGAATCCAGCGAGATTGTAATGGCGAGATACTTATGTTTGACGATGAAGCACATTTCGTTGAAGTTTATGAGTGTTTACAGCAACAGTATGAGGCCTGGAATGATGCTTTTGAACTTCAATATTCATCGTTGAATGATAATGACTTCAATACATTAGCAGACTCTATAGGGTTTAATGAGGATTCTACTCTAGTAGCTTTTGAACAAAATTATCCGGGATATGTCTCGCAAAGAAGTAAACTAAGAAGTTTGGAAGCATTATGGTTAGATAATACAAATCTTGATCCTGCTACCAACCCCTACAATAATGACTATCTCGATGATCTGATCTTGCAAACTATGTTCAATCAATATCAAGAGGTGAGAATAGGAAACCGAATTCTTCATATCTCAGAAATCGACGGTACAGTTTACACACTTCAAGCAGGTTTTTGTGATTTATTGTCGACTCTTAGAAGTGACCCTACAAGTTTAATTGGTAATCCAGCCGTTACCAGCCATCAGGATTCGACAGGAACAAGTGAATGCAAAGTGAATAAGTTCAAGCAAGGTGAAAAAAACCTACCAAATCAAGAATATTATTTCTGGAAATTAAGTTTTAATAACTACTTCCTAATTGGTACTTCGGCAAAAGGCTGCATGAAGTATTACAAGCAAAAAAATAATGGAAAATGGAAAAAACATAAAAGAAAAATATCTGTTGATGTTTATGGAACTGCTTGGAACTGGGACTGTGATACTTCAGACACATATTCAAAACAACAATTAACACTAAAAAGAAGATCACAAAGAGATGTCAACAATTTCTTTGATGGCAAAAGATTAAAAATTAAAAATAATTTTGCCAAAGGGTCTTTTTATTTAGACAACAGGAGTACTTATGATGATTACACAATAGATTGGTAAATAAATTCAAAAAAAATATCAGTAAGGATGATTATCAAATAACTTGATAATCATCCTTAATTTTATACCTATGAACTATTCATTAATAATTCTTTTTGTCTCTTTATTTACGTCAATCATTTTGATCGGGCAAGAACACAATAATGACCAAAATCAACATATTACACGAAAATCAACAACAATTATTATTCAACCAAATCATTATTCCCCATTAAGAGTAAATTCTATTTCAGGTTCTTATAAACCAACTTCTTTCTCAGTTATAAGCGGGCAGATAGGCATAGCCCGAAATTATGACTTCAGAGATAAGTTCCGTCTAAGTATTGAACTTTCAACAGGATCAGCGCCGATCAAGACAGGTTTTTTCATTGAAGCAGGAAAAGTAGAGGCTATAGATTATATCGAACTGGCGCACAGGCGAAGTATTTACTTTTTGAGATATACACAGTTGTCTGTTATTGGCTCTTATAAAATTCATCAGTTCTCAAAATCTTCTTTATTTATCTCAGCAGGATTTGCATATCGCCGCAATATTGATTTTATAGCAACTAGTTCATCAAGCTATTCAAGAAGTTTTACCGGTCCAGATGTAAGAATCTACCAAATCACACTCTACAACAATTCAAGTGATTTGAATTTGTGGGCACTGCCAATTGGAATTTATCTTGAACGAAAAATCGCGAACCGAATTTATTGCAGTGCAGGTTTGAGAGCCACTATTCATACTCCGAATAAAATTTATGGATACTATGAGTTTTTCCCGGGAAGACCAGAAGAAAGTAATGGGACTGTTAGCATGAAAAATTATTATGTTGGCTTGGATTTGGGATTTAGCTTCAGAAAAAAGACATTAGAAGAAAAGAGTGCGGTAAAGAAATAACCAATTTTGCTATTGTAGTCATTCTTGAAATTTTCAGCTACATAGCTTAAATCATCGCATCTCAACTTATCCGTATTTTCGCTTTCTGCTCATCACTGCCGATCAATTTATTGAACACATCAATGAAACAGTTTCTGAATTTCATCCTCCTGCTTGCAGCAGCCGGAACACTTTCTGCTCAAAAAGCTAAACCTGTCTCCGGCCTTCCTGCCTCGGCAGAACCCAAGCCAACGCCGGCAACCGAACGCATGGCGGCTCTCGAAAAACGTAAAGCTGCCGAACAGCGCTCGCTGGTTCAGAATGTGGAATTCAGCAGCATCGGGCCAACAATTATGAGCGGCCGCGTTACTGATCTGGATGCTGATCCCGCTGATCCGACTCGGTTTTATGTGGCTTATGCATCCGGCGGCGTGTTTTTTACAGGCAACAATGGCACTACTTTTTCGCCGGTGTTCGATCAGCAGTCGAGCATTACGGTTGGCGATATTGCAGTAAACTGGAACAATCCGGCCAGCCCCGAAATCTGGATCGGAACCGGTGAAGCCAATTCAAGCCGCTCATCGTATGCCGGCACCGGAATGTTTCACAGTGCCGACGGCGGCAAAACATGGCAGCACCGCGGTCTCGATGAAACACACCACATCGGCAAAGTACTGCTGCATCCGTCGCAGCCCGGCACCGTTTGGGTAGCCGCTATCGGTCACCTTTACTCACCTTCGGCCGAGCGCGGACTTTTTAAAACTACCGACAACGGCCGCACCTGGCGCAAAACACTTTTTGTTGACGAAAACACCGGCGTTATTGACCTTGTGCCCGATCCGGCCGATGCCAATGTGCTCTATGCCATAACCTGGCACCGCCAGCGCCGGGCATGGAACTTTACTGAAGCCGGCGCCGGAACCGGAATCTGGAAAAGCACCGACGGCGGCGAAACTTGGACGCAGCTTACTACTGCTGCCAGCGGTTTTCCATCAGGCAACAACATCGGCCGCATTGGTTTGGCTGTATTTCCGGGAAATCCGCAACTACTCTATGCCGTTGTTGACAACCAAACCGAAAAGCTTCCTGAAGGTCCGGCAAAACCCGGCCTCTCGCCCAACCGCTTCCGGAAGATGAGCAAAGAGGAATTTCTGAAACTCGACCAGACACAGCTCGAAACATGGCTCCGCCGCAACGAGTTCCCGGCACAGCACACCGCCGCATCTGTTACCGCACAGGTTAGCGCCGGAACATTGCAGCCCGCTGCCCTCGCCGATTTTGTTTCAGATGCTAATGTTGACTTGTTCAACCGCCCGATCATTGGTGCCGAAGTCTATCGCTCTGAAAACGGTGGTAAAACATGGAGCAAAGTAAGCCGCGACAGCGAACTCAGCGACTTGTTTTACACCTACGGCTATTACTTCGGCAAAATATGGGTTTCGCCATTCAACAAAGACGAAATCTGGATTGCCGGCGTTTCGCTGCTGCACAGTACCGACGGCGGAAAAACTTTCACCCCAACCGACGGAGCCAACCAGCACGGCGATCATCACGCACTCTGGGTAAACCCGAAACGCGCCGGACACCTCATTAACGGAAACGACGGCGGGGTAAATATTTCGTGGGATAACGGAAAGAGCTGGTTTAAAGCCAATACGCCTGCCGTTGGTCAGTTTTATGCCATAAATGTAGATATGGCCTCGCCCTACAATGTTTACGGAGGTTTGCAGGATAACGGCGTTTGGTACGGCCCGTCGAACTACGAAGCCAGTTTGAGCTGGTATGACAGCGGGCAATATCCTTACCGCTTCATTTATGGCGGCGACGGCATGCAGGTGATGGTTGACCCGCGCGATAATGTTACCGTTTACACCGGCTATCAGTTCGGGCATTACGGACGCGTAAACCGGTTAACCGGCGAATCATCTGAAGTGCGTCCGCAAAACACGCTTGGTGAACCGCCGCTGCGTTTCAACTGGCAGGCTCCGATCTGGCTTTCGGTGCACAATCCCGATATTTTGTACATGGGTGCACAGCGGCTGTTCCGCTCCATGAACAAAGGCGATCAGTTCACCGCAATTTCTGCCGATTTAACACGAGGCGGCCGCACAGGCGATGTGCCTTACGGAACGCTGAGTACTATTCACGAATCGCCGCTGAAGTTTGGCTTGCTCTACACCGGCAGCGACGATGGCCTTATCCACGTCTCTAAAAACGGCGGCGAAACCTGGACACGCATTTCCGATCAGCTGCCGCAGCATTTGCGGGTAAACCGCGTAATTGCCTCGGCTCATGCAGAAGGGCGCGTGTATGCGGTGCTCAGCGGCTTTCAGTGGGATCATTTTGCGCCTTATGTCTATGTTTCCGACGATTTTGGCGCAAACTGGAAGCAAATAGCCACCGATTTACCCGCCGAACCGGTAAATGTTATTCGCGAAGATCCGGTGAATCCCGACCTGCTTTTCATTGGCACCGACAACGGATTGTATTGCAGTTTCGACCGCGGGCAAACTACAATGCGCATGACCGGCGGCTTGCCCGCAGTAGCCGTTCACGACATTGTTATTCACCCCAGCGAGCACGAAATTTTGGTGGGTACACATGGCCGCTCGATCTACAAAGCCAATATTTCTGACCTTCAACTTTTAAATAAAAATACGATTAACAATAACCTTACTGTCAATATTTTATCAGTAAAGACAAACAGCAATAACGATCAACCGCTTGCTTCCGAAATTTATGCCAGTTGGTATATGAAAACAGCCGGAATCGTAAGTGTAGAACTGAAGAACGAAGACGAATCGGTAACACTCATGAACCTGACCGACACCTGCGAGACAGGTATCAACCGCCTCGTTCTTTCAACCGAAATTGACTCCACAGCAGCAACCGAACTCACCGACTGGCTCAAATCAACGAAAGCATCTGTCAGGGTGAAAAAGAACGAAAACGGAAACGATGTGTTACCCCGTGGGCAGTATTACCTTGTTATCACTGATAATAAAGGAAACATTCAAAAAGAAAAGATTGCTTTGTAACTAAAAAACGTGAATTACCACTCATCACGCATTTCGACAAACCAAGACTATTAACCGACCTTTAATAACTTTTTATCGACTTTTCGACGAAATGACTTGACAAAGCGTAATCGCGGTTATAAATTTGTCTCACATTCTTGCACCGCCCGGTGCAGGTATAAAGTGAAAAGCGATGCAGCTCGGGGTTACTGCGTCGCTTTCACTATTTTTTGTCTTCCTTCGACTACCGCTCAGGAAGACAAAAAATAGTGAAAGCTCAGTAGCTACAAAAAGTGAAAACGTAGTAGCTACAAATAATGAAAGCTTAGTAGATACAAATAGTGATAGCTCAGTAGCTACAAATATTGAAAACTTAGGAACTAACAACAGTGAAAGCTCAGTAGCTACAAACAGCGAAAGCTTAGTAGCTTTAAATAGTGAAAGTTGGGATGTTGGTCTGAAATTTTTGGCTTAGTAGTTCTGTTTCGGTTTGGTGGAACGTAATCATTTCAAAAACTCAATGCGAAAGGGGTCTTCGTTTTATCATTCCTCCTTTTGTGTCTTTAACGCTGTTCATGACCACGAATGCTGACGGATCTATTTTCTCGATTTCGGTGTTGAGTTTTGAAAGTTCGAGGCGGGTGATAACGGTGTATAGAATATCAACCTCTTTGTTAGAAAAACCTGTTTTCCCGAAGCCGCGCTCGCCTTTGTAAATGGTTACTCCGCGTCCCATGGTTTCGATTATCATTAGTCTTATATCGTTGCTGTGGCTTGAAACAATGGTTACTCCAATGTACTCTTCGATGCCTTCAACAATAAAATCGAGCGTTTTTGAGGCGGCCAGATAGGTAATCATCGAATAGAGAGCGGCTTCTACAGAAAGCAGCCAGGCGGCGGCACCAAAAATTACAATGTTTATGATAATGATAATGTCGCCGATGGTGGCGCTGGTTTTTCGGCTAATGAAAATAGCCAGTACCTCGGTTCCGTCAATAACAGCACCGCCGCGAACACTCAGTCCGATGCCGGCTCCCAGAAAAAAGCCGCCGAAAACGGCTACTAATAATTTTTCCTGTGTTACTTCCGGAAAATGAACCGTAGCTAGACAAAGCGCCAGCCCCGTAATAGCCAGGGCGGTTTTAATTGCAAATGCACGCCCTAGCACTTTCGCGCCCATTAATACAAATGGAATGTTAACTCCAATAATGAGCATATAAAGCGGAACACCAAGCACCTTAGCGGTAAGCAGCGCTATTCCGGTTGCACCGCCATCTATAAATTCGTTGTACAGAATAAAACCTTTTAAGCCAAATGAGGCCGAGAAAATACCGGCAATGATAAAAAGTGTGTCTTTTACATGCCGCCTCAGAGTAATCTTTAACTCACGATACCGCTTGGCCTGCCGGTAAGCCGAATTGAAATAGGTATTTGGATCTGTTACTCGATTATCACCCAGCGATTTATTCAGGATCTTAAACCAAAATGGATTCATACATACAATGTGTTAAAGTGACGTAAGATGAAAAGCAATCGCTTCAAAATACAAAACAATAAACGATTACCGGTTACACGCCCAATCTGTCGATGTCCGACACTGACTGAAAAAGCACGTAAGTACCTGTATGTCTTGCTGCAAGCCTAAAAATGAAAATCAGATTAAACACAGTTTTCTTCGCTGCAGCAAAAATCAGAAGTTGCAAAAAGCCGAATGAGCAAAAACGGTGTGAATACATGAACTATGAGTATATTTGCTCACGATGAAATTCGTTAACCCGTATTTCCTTTTTGCGCTGGCTGCTTTAGCAATTCCGATCATTATTCATCTTTTCAATTTCAGGAAATTTCGTCGGGTTTACTTTACCAATGTCCGTTTTCTGCGCGAAGTACAGCTCGAAACACAATCGAAATCGAGGCTGAAACACTTGTTGGTACTGGCTTGTCGTATGCTGGCGCTTGCATTTCTGGTCTTTGCATTTGCCCAGCCTTTCCTCCCGCGCGAAAACATGAATCTTCGTGCCGGGCAAAAAATTGTAAGCATCTGGATCGACAATTCGTTTAGCATGGAAGCAGTTAACAAAAGCGGCACTCTGCTTGACGAAGCCCGGAAAAATGCCCGCGATATTGCTATGGCCTACACTCCGGCCGACCGCTTTCAGCTCCTCACCAACGATTTTGAAGGCAGGCACCAGCGCCTTGTCACCCGCGAAGAATTCCTGCAACTCTTGGATGAAGTTAAGCCCTCGCCTGCTGTGCGCAAATTATCTGAAGTAATTACTCGTCAGCAGGATGTACTGATGAGCGCGGGCAATATAGCTTCCGGCAACCGGCAGTCGTTTCTGATTTCTGACTTCCAGAAAACAATTTCGGATGTTGCCGCTATAAAAGCAGATACATCGCTGCGGGTCAGACTGCTGCCGGTTGTAGCTCAAAACCGCAACAATGTATATGTAGATTCGGTTTGGTTTGATTCGCCCGTGCGCCGTGCCGGACAAACCGAACAGCTGCATGTTCGCCTGCGCAGCCGCGCCGATCGGGATCTCGAAAACGTTCCGATGCGGCTGTACATTAACGGCGAAGCACGGACACCTTCCAGCTTCAGCATTGCGGCAAACAGCACTGCCGATACAGTAATTGCATTCACCGTTCGCGAAACCGGTCTTCAGCAAGGCTTAATCGAAATAAACGACTACCCGGTTACGTTCGACGACCGTTTCTGGTTTTCGTTTGATGTGGCCGAACGGCTTCAGGTGCTTTCCATAAACGCCACCGCCGAACCCGGAACACCGCAAGCCGAAAGCAGTGCTTTTCTGACAGCTCTTTTCGGCAAAGACTCTGCTTTTGTATATACCGCAGCCGACGAAACCCGCCTCGATTACGGCTCGCTGCAAACACAGCGTTTTATCATTCTCAATTCACTCAACATCATTTCATCAGGACTAGCAGTTGAGCTGAAACGCTTTGTTGACAATGGCGGGAGTCTGTTTGCTTTCCCCGGCGAAGATGCCGATCTGCAAAGCTGGAATCAGTTTCTGTCGAGTATCGGCAGCAATACGCTCGGCGGAAAAGACACGGTTCGCACAGCTGTTGACCGCATCAATTATACACATCCGCTCTATCAGGGCGTTTTTACCCGCACCGATCAGAACATTGATTTGCCGGTTGTAAACGATCATTACCACATCAGTACTGCTGTTCGCACCACCCAAACCGAGCTTCTGCGTTTGCGCAGCGGCAGTGTGTTTTGCGCTTCCAATACCTCGGGCGCGGGTGCTGTTTACTTGTGCGCTGTACCGCTCAATACCGAGTGGAGTAATTTTCCGCGACATGCCGTATTTGTGCCTACGCTGTATCAGGCAGCGCTGTTTTCGCAAGTGCGTCGTCCGCTGTTCTACACCATTGGCGGGAACTCCATAATTGATCTCGGCGAAGTAAAAGCCGGAGCCGATCAGGTATTCCACCTCACCGAAAAATCACGCAACTTCGATCTTATTCCCGCGCACAGTGTGCTTAACGGCCGCACCCGCCTTGATGTGCCGCAGCTGCGCGAATCGGGCAATTATCTGGTGATGCAGGATAAAACTCAATTAACCGGCGCCGCATTCAATTTCAACCGCTTAGAATCAGATATGCTTCCGTTAAGCGGCAGTGAAATCACCGAAAAACTTTCAGCAGCACATCTCGATCATTTCTCAATATTGAATGACGAAGGAAAAGGCATCACCCAAACATTAACAGAACGCGACTACGGCATACGACTCTGGAAAACCTGCATCTGGCTTGTACTCGGCTTTTTACTGGCCGAAATCCTGCTGCTGCGCTTCTGGAAAACAACACCCAAACCTGTTACCGAACAACCTGCCTGAACCTGATTGCCATGCAAAGCCATCTTTTCCGTAAGGTCACCATTACCGCTCCCGGCAGCGCAAACCACAACCGCACAACCGATGTGCTGGTTGAAAACGGACGCATTGCACGAATTGCCGATGCACTTGAAGCCGGCAATGCAATTGTTCACGAGGCACAGGGCTTGCACCTTTCGCCGGGTTGGATGGATTTACAGGCGCATCTCTGCGATCCCGGCTTTGAACACCGCGAAACTTTGGAAAGCGGAGCAGCAGCGGCAGCGGCCGGCGGATTTACAGCCGTGCTGGTTATGCCGGATACCAATCCTGTTACACAAACAAAATCAGGCATCGACTATGTGCTGCGCCGCTCGGCTGGTTTTGCCGCGGAACTTGTGCCCGCCGGAGCACTTTCGGTAAACACAGAAGGCAAAGACATTGCTGAGTTGTATGATATGCATCTGGCAGGTGCAAAAGCGTTTACCGACGGCAATCAGCCTGTTTATCATTCTGGCTTGCTGGTGCGTGCGCTGATGTATGCACATAACTTCGGCGGCAGAATCCATGTGCGCTGCGACGATAAAAGCATTTCGGCAGGCGGACAAATGCACGAAGGTGTGATGAGCACCTCGCTTGGCCTGAAAGGAATTCCGGCTCTTGCCGAAGAATTAATGGTTGCGCGAAACATCTACTTAGCTGAATACGCCGGCACACCTATTCACCTCATGGCGCTCAGCACTGCGCGCAGTGTGCAGCTCGTGCGCGAAGCAAAGGCAAAAGGCTTACCGGTTACAGCAGCTGTTCACGCGGCCAACTTGTTCTGGACCGACGAAATGCTGGCCGATTTTGATACGAATTACAAAGTAAATCCCCCCATGCGCAGTTCCGAAGACCGCGATGCACTTATTGCCGGTCTTGCCGATGGCACACTTTCCTGCATCACCAGCGGGCATTTGCCCGAAGATGCCGAATCGAAAGTGGTAGAATTTGACCTCGCGCATTTCGGGATGCT
>JBKDHA010000085.1:0-5358 GCA_046335555.1 Bacteroidota bacterium | reverse complement strand
ACCACCGTCGGAAACAATAGAAACGTGCTTCACGTAGTCGCCAATTTGATAAGCCGAAAACGTTTGCTCGAATAGATCACGAATAAACGCAGAAGCTGCCGAAGGCAACACCGCAAAATTCAGAATAGCCCTCGAATAATTGTCCTTGATAAACGCTACTTTCTGTTTGCCCGTTTCAGTGATGATCTCAGTAATATCAACGTGCAGCATCTCAAATGGAAAGAACGCAGACAAAGTTTGCCGGTGCGGTTTCTCTTTCTGTTCGCGTACAATCTTGGGAACATGTTTGTAAAACGTACTGAGCGAACAAAATAATTTTCCGGCACGAAGCAGTTGGAAAAACACCGTAGAAAGCGGCAATCTGAAATTAGCCGGATCGTTTACAGCGTTATCAATTACCTGTACTTCGCGCAACGAAAGCTGCTGCGGATATTGCCGGAAACATCTTCGTGTACGTGAGCGCATACACACCAATTCATTGCGTAGTCGATAGTACGTATCGCTGCTGATATTCATAATTCGTGCAGCTATGTCAACAGATACATAAGATGAAACAGCATCTACGGTTTTCACTAATACTTCAACTATCTGCTTACGATAGTTGGCAGGTTGTTCGCGCAGCAGTTTACCTGTTTTCACAAACGCATTATGCACGCGGCATACCAAGCGACAAACCTTGAAAACGAGTTTGCTGGTGTACACAGCTTTGATGTCGGCATTGCGCAGAAGATAATCTTCAACGACTTCAAACCCGAATTGTTTTTCTTGATTGAGTTGTTTCCAATAGGTGCGTGTTGAATAAGGAATTTGTCTCAATAACTGTACATCGAGCAGTTGTAAATGAAACAACACGACAAGCATAGGATGATAGCTTCGCTTGTACATTGGGGATTAAATTCTCTTTCTAAGTTTGGCCAAAAGCTCGTGGTTGGCAATCCCATAGCGGGAATAAATGAAATCGAAAAAGCGATATATGATTCGGTAACTACGATCAAGCGGATAGGATTCTGTATTGTGATGATTAAACGATTGTAGCATTTTTGATCCGATGATGGTGAGTGTAAAATCTTCAAACCCATAAACAGAATGATACCCACAGGCAAATCCGATCATATGACTGAGTAGGCTGATGTGCTTGGAAACTGTGGGTGATTTTAACTTTTCTTCGTGCGTAAGATATTCATTATACGCATCGAGATATTCCCTGAGTTCTTTTTCAAAAGGATTGAAATATTCGTCGTCGTCATCATCATTAAGCATATACTAAACTACAAAACAAATACTAAACAAACCAGCCCTTAAATTTTTGAAGGGCTGGCTAAAGTTCAAGCATCTGCATTCATCACATCTTCAGGCTCTGCCATTAAAGCTCGTAAAAGTTCGAGTAGCAAAGTCAAGTAAAATGCTGTATTTATTTTTGGTGTTCTATATATATAATAGTGTAGATATTTTGGAATACCAACAGGTTTGAATTATTAGCCCCGGCTGTAGTGAAAACCCCGCAGGTGCAGATAGCTTTAGCTATTACATTCTCCCGAGGAGTTGTAACGGAAGACGGGAGCGGACGGTAATTTAATGAACAATAAGATCGCTTCTAATGATTTTTACTTTAACAATGCTACGCATTACAGCGGAGTTTATCCCGATCCGCAAGGTATCGGGAATGTACACGGCAACGTAAACATATTGGTACAGGAATATACCGATCTGGCGCGGTTAGACAATACCACTACCGGCCACTACCAGCGCTACAAAAAAGCAGAATACAGCTATGATTTAGTGAGCGGTAATGTAAATGAAGTTGCCTACCAAAAAGGGCAGAACGATGAGTTCCGTCACCGTTACAGCTATGACGCAGATAACCGTGTAACCAGCGTTTATACCAGCCGCAACGGCCACACCTGGGATCAGGATGCGAAGTATGATTTCTACCTGCACGGCCCGCTGGCACGTACCGAAATTGGCGACCGCAAGGTGCAGGGTATGGATTTCTTTTACACGATTCAGGGGCAGATAAAAGGCGTAAACGCAGCCAACTTAGACCGCAACAACGATCTGGGTAACGACGGCAGCAGCCTGGCCTGGAACACGACTATGCAAAACCAGCACCGCAATGTGGGAGCTGATGCATTCGGATTTGTGCTGCAGTATTTCAGCAGTTATGTTGACCAGAGCAGCAACACACACAGCGATTATTCTGCCGTGCATGGTGATGGTGATGCGGCGCTGGCTGATATGGTGAACTTAGATGATCCGGCGCGCGATTTGTTCAATGGCAATATTAAAGCGATGGCGGTGGCGCTGAGCCAGCCCAATACCTCGGCTTTGCCCACAGCGATGCCGCTGATGATGAACCGCTATAAGTACGACCAGTTGAACCGGATTTTACAGCATGATGCCTTCACAGGCACTTCAACCTCAGCTTACGGAAGTTTGACCAATACAAATGAGTATAAGAATACCTTTACTTATGATGCGAACGGTAATATCCTGAACCAGTTCCGTAACGGTAATGGCAATACTGCTGCTCAGGCTATGGACAATCTTACCTATCATTACCAAGGCGGGACCAATAAACTGACGCATGTAACGGAAGCTAGTCCAACTTATTCGGGCAATTTCTTTGATGATCTGGAAGGTCAAAATTCCAATAACTATACTTACGATCAAATTGGTAACTTAGCAAGCGATGCGAGCGAAGGAATTGCAAGCATTGAATGGAATGTGTACGGTAAAATAAAATCGATAACACGCGTGAACGGCTTTAGCAAAACGGTGAACAGTGTGGTTACTTATCCTCCTGATTTGGAGTTTGAGTACGATGCCATGGGACAGCGTGTGCTGAAGATTGTGAAAACGCGCGATGCTGCTGGATTGGAACCGCAAGCGAAGTGGAAATATACCTACTATGTGCGTGATGCGGGCGGTAATGTGTTGACTACTTATAACCGCACGATTACGGTTGACCAAACGAATGCGGCATACCGGATTGATAAGTACAAGGTAGATGAGTGGACGATGTATGGTGCTTCGCGCTTGGGTATTCAAAAACCTTCTGGCGAAGGTGTAATTGCTGCGGAGCTGAAGTTTGAGCCGGAGCAGAACAATACGGTTACGGTAATCTCTCGCACAGCTACAACTATTCCTACTACCAGCTTGCTTCGCAAGGCTGGGGAGAAAATCTATGAGTTGTCTAACCACTTGGGTAATGTGCTGGTGACGGTGTCTGACCGGGTGTTGCCGGTGGTGAACCCGAATGCGGTTGCACAGACGTTGTACTACAGTGCTGATGTGAAGTCGGCGAGTGATTACTCGGCCTTTGGTACTCCGTTAAGTGGCAGGAAATTTACTTCTACTACGGGTAAGTACCGTTATGATTTCAATGGTAAAGAGACTGACACGGAAAGTGATTTGCAAGATTATGGGATGCGCATTTATAATTATCGTTTGGCAAAGTTTTTGTCTGTTGATCCTTTAACTTCAAAATATCCTGAATTGACTCCGTATCAATTTGCTAGTAATAGGCCGATTTCGTCAATTGATATTGATGGTTTAGAGGCGGCTCCTCTTCCTGGTGCTCCTGCTGGTGCTCCAGGTGGTGCGGCCCCTGCCCCCATGCCTGTTGCTACCGGTGTACCTGCCTCTATAGGTGGGCCTGGACTACCTAATACTACTACAATGCAACAAGTTAATGCCAATGTAGATCATCCATACACAAATCCGGGACAAAACGTTATCAATACCTCGCCTCCTGCTATTCCAGCTCCGTTGGATTGTGCCACACTTGTTGGATCACCTGCAGAAATAGCCCAACAAATGATTAATCATTGGTATAATTTTGTCGAAGCTCAAACTGCTAATCCCAACAGTCAACTTAATGTGGGAACTCCTATCGCCACTACAGACGTTTTTTCAAATGTTGGTGCAGTTACACCTATGTTTGGGGGGGCTGGAATTAATATACCAATTTTGAGTTTAGTTGGTAGTGGTGGACAACCTACTGTTTTTAATAATGTTCAGTTTCAATTTAATTTCACGGGAGCACCTGGAGAAAATATTGGACTTTTTGGTGTAATTCAGCAAACTACAGCAGCAGGTGCTGTTGACACGCGAGGAGCAGCAGTTGCGGGTAATCGTATTACCTATACGATTAATACTACTACTAATTTTACCCCCGCTGGGGGAATAGGTATGCAGTTAACAGCAGTAGATAATAGACCATTAAATCCAGGAACTCTTTCACCAATGAATTTCCTTGCTGGAACAGGAGGTAACCCTATAACAAATTCTTTTGAAGGAAACAGACTAGCTAATTACACATTAACAAGATTTAATCACTCCTTAGTTATTCGTGACAACGTAATGATTTATAATGCATCAATAACAAGAAGCACTATATTATTTACACCCACGATTGTTGGACCATGGGGATTTGGTGCCATGGGATTTGGTAATAGAGTACTTAGTGCAGGAGGAGTTGGCGGTACTGATATTCTTACACCATTGGTTGATGGACAGTTCTAAATAATAAATCAATGAATAATATTTGCTATTATTTCTTTTTCATTCTTGGCTGCACTTCTTCGGTTGATGCTAAAACCTTTGACAAAATGGTTAGAGGAAATAATTCGATTGAGGCCATTGATAGTAACAATGTGATTATATTATCATCAATAATTACTAAACAACAAGGGAACTATGTCGATCCTCTAAATTACAATGCTGATTTATGCTTACAAATACTTAATATAAGTAGTGGGGATAGCAAAGAAATTGTTATCCCTACGACATCTTATAGTGATATTCCTGTATCACTTTTCGTAACAAATAAGTATTATGTTTATTTAAATCATGCAAATCCGTCTGAACACAAAGAGGGGAAATATTGGTATCATATAGGTTTAATCGATAAAAAGACACTTACGACAAGAATCATAGACTCTTCTAGTGAATTTCCAAGTGGTTTATACAAATTTAATGATTCAATTTTTATGTTGGGCACAACGATTACGAATGACGATGGTACTTCAATGTATCATTTAAAATGTTTGACCGAACGTGGTAATATCAAATGGGAAAAATATCTGGAAAGATCTATTGGTGCTGGTGATTTTAATGGTGGCAACTATTCATTTAAACCGCAAAAGAGGACTAATGAGTCAGCATATTTCATGATTAGGGAGTATACACGGGAAATTAACACTAATTCTTTAATAATCAATACTCCGGTAGTTTTTCCACAGTTAATCGAAGCCAATTTAATTAACAGTGCTCTGGGGATAATTTTTGTTCATACAATGGCATAAAAAAAGAGAAAGTGTGTGTTTTTAGTTGTGCAAAAAAAACCACCTTTCTCTT
>JBKDHA010000084.1:0-37005 GCA_046335555.1 Bacteroidota bacterium | reverse complement strand
AGAGAAAGGTGGTTTTTTTTGCACAACTAAAAACACACACTTTCTCTTTTTTTATGCCATTGTATGAACAAAAATTATCCCCAGAGCACTGTTAATTAAATTGGCTTCGATTAACTGTGGAAAAACTACCGGAGTATTGTTCATAAAATAATTTACTTTTCAGCACCAAACCAAACTTAACCCTATGAAAAAGTTTATTGTTAGCACAGCACTCGTGCTGTTTACGGGCATTGTATCAAAAGCCCAAAGTTCAATTGCACCTGATTATTGGCAACAAGTTCATCAGCCGGGAGCTAATTTTTACACTATATGCACTCAGGCTGATGCTTGGTATGCAGCGCATCCGGAAGATACCGGAGAATATAGTGGTTTCAGGCAGTATGCTCGCTGGAAAGAGTATTGGGAATCGCGGGTACACATGAAAGATAGTGTGCCCGGGAAGTTTACTTATGCAGCAAAGGCAGCTCTTGCTGCGTGGAACAGTCCGAATTCTTTAGTGCCGCCTACAGATTATTCAGCGTGGTCGCTTGCCGGACCTACCTCTCCGGGGCCTGCTGCACCAAATGGATCATCTTGTTACAATGGTCGTGTAGATTGTGTTGTCAAACACCCAACAAATAGCAACATTTGTTATATCGGTACTACACACTCGGGTGTTTGGAAATCAACAAACTATAACTCTGCTTCTCCCACATGGATAAATGTAACTGATTATCTCCGCCAACCGGGTCTAGGGGTTTTACAAATAGTCATTGACCCTGTTATTAATCCCATTACCAACCAACACACTATATGGATTGCAACAGGAGATTACAGGTACGAGGGTTCGGGTTATGGTATTGGTATTCTGCGCTCAACTGATGGGGGCAATACCTGGAGCATGACCACAAGAACACCGGGATTTATTGAGCAACAGACCACTAAAATTGTTGTTGATTTTTCTAGTCCTGTTGGTAACAGAATAATGTATGCAGCTATAAACGACTATATTTACAAATCAATTGATGATGGTGTTAGCTGGAATCGCTTGAATAGTTCTCAAGCAACACAGCCACCTGTAACAAGTGGTTGCTATACCCCCTCTGTTTATATTGGCCTTACTTTATGCCCAAATAATAGCGCTTTACTATTTGGCTCAAGTAATACAACCCATAATTTATTGTGTAATTTCACAGCCCCACTTATGAAAAGCTCAGACGGTGGGGCTAGCTGGACAGATATCTCAAGCACATTGCCCAATCCTGCAAACTATCGATATGAAAGTATAGATGTACAATTTTCGCCATCTTCACCATCGACAATCTATTTGCTAGCTACAATAAATAACGGAAATCGGATTATCTATAAAAGCACAAACAGCGGACTGACATTCTCAATAATAAACTCATCTCCACAACTTATCGTTACAAACGGCCAATATGCCTTAGGCTGTTCAAAGTTTATTATTTCTCCAATAGACGAAAACGTTCTTTATATGTTTGAAGCTGCCTATGCCGGACGTTCTAACGATGGGGGAATAACTTTCTATCAAATTCCAACATGCCATGTAGATGTACGAGATATTGTAGTAAGTTATTCTTCTGTCCTTGGATTAAATGACGTTGTGGAGTTGGCTACAGATGGCGGAATTAGCACACATACCTATTCATTTTCACCAACATCTCCATTCCCTACGGAACAAGTAAAAAATGGTCTTGGTCTTTCAATCACTCAGTTTTATGGGTTGGATGTTGCTCAAAATAACAGTGATCTGGTTGCTGGTGGGACTCAAGACAACTCTGTAATATATTATAATAACGGTGTTTGGAGAAAAACTGGAAGCTGTGATTGTTATCGGGCACAAATTGATAAAGATTGTGAGCAACAGATTTATGTACCTTCTATATGCAAGGCTACCAAATCTGAGTACGGTTATGTAACAGTTGGGGGCAATTACGACACACATAATACATGGATTGTTGATGGTGCTTTCCGTTTTGATCGTCCTTTTGAACAGCATAATAGTTCATCTACTTTATTTGCCGCACAAGGGAATATTAGTGTTATTAGCACTTCACCCTGTCCCATGACAACGACCTACGGTTATACCACCCAAACAGTCGCTAACAATGTAAATAATGGATACCAGATATTTGCGCTCGATGTAAACCAACAAAACTCAAACTATATCACAGTTGCCTACAATAAAAGCTCTGGAGCGTCTACTCCATCTCAAATCATCTTCCGTACTACCAACGGCGGCCAAAGCTGGACAGATATTTCAGCCACATTAATGGCCTGCCAATGGTTTGTAATTACTGATCTCGTAAGCGACCCCACCAACCCCAACCGAATCTGGGCTACAGTGGGCGGTTTCGACATGAACAGCCAGCGCCGTGTATATTACACCGGCAACGGTGGCACAACTTGGACAGACGTATCAAGCGGGCTGCCTGTTTTCCCGGCAAACTGCATTATTTACGAAGAAGGCACCAACGACAATTTGTATGTAGGCACCGACGAAGGAGTGTATTATCACAATGCCACCATGACATCGCCTTACTGGCAACCGTTTATGAATGGAATTCCGCTTTCGGCAAACGTGTTGGATTTAAAAATCAACTACTGCCGCAAAGAAATTTATGCCGCCACATTTGGGCGGGGTATTTGGAAATCGTCAACAGCAAGTGCTAATCCGGCCAATACTTCAGCAGCACAAGCGCCACAAACCATTACCACCAATACCACCTGGAGCGGTAACCGTATAATTAACGGTGATCTTGTGGTGGCTCCCGGTGCCACACTTACCATAAGCGGTGCAAACACAAAGCTGCTGGTATCTGAAAACCGTAAAATAATTGTGCAGCGCGGTGCAAAGCTTATTATTGACGGCGCTACCATAAGCAACGGTTGCGGCAAAAAATGGTATGGCATAGAAGTTTGGGGCAATCAAACACTTTCACAGTTACCGTTGAGTACAACTCCTCAGGGGTATGTTGAAATCCGCAATGGTGCTACGCTCCAGCACATGCAGGAAGGCGTAATTACAGACCGTGCAGGTTATAGTGGTTACCACGGAGGAATTATTGTGGGCAACAACGCAGTTTTTCGAGATAACCTGAAAGCCGTACAAATTCTCAGCTACCTCAATTTCACTACAGGTGGTGGTAGTGCGGCCAACTTATGTATGTTTACAAACTGCACATTTGAAATTACAGCCGGGTGGCCTTCTGCATTTGGCCCCGCACAAAAACAGGTGCGCATGGATGCCGTAGAAGATGTGAAATTCAGGGCCTGCACGTTCAGAAATACAGCAACTGCCGCACAACTTCCCACTGCCAGCCGCGGCACTGCAATTGAAAGCCTCGATGCACGCTACTCGCTTGAAGGTTACTGCGCCGTAGCCGGTTGCAGCAATCCTGTTCGCAGCCGTGTGGAAGGGTTTTATTACGGCATTAATACCTCCGCCGCCAACCCGCTTAAAACAATGGCTGTAACTTATACCGATTTTGTAAATAACGAACGCGGTATGTTACTTACCGGGTTGAATTATGCTACGGTGGCGTTATGTACGTTTAGTACGAATGGCACATTCTCTGCCTATGGTTTATACCTTGATGCCTGTTCGGGGTATCAAGTGGAGCAGAATGGGTTTTCGTCGCCTGCTGCTAACTATGGTTTCGGACTTTATGTACGAAACTCGAACAGCATCAACAATCTGAATGGCTACGGAAACACTAATATCATTTATAATAATTCATTTACTGGTTTTATTACGGCGAATATCGCGTATGACGATAATGACGGGCCTGCTACTTATGACGGTGTGCGATTTAATTGTAATGATTACTCTAATAATCAGTATGATATTCGTGCTTTGAATTTATCAGCGAGTATCAATACGGATATAGGTCAATATCAAGGCACATCCACAAGTGCATTTACAGTTACCCGAAACAGGTTTCTTACCAATAACTGTCAGCCCAATCAATACAACCAGTTTGATGCTTCAAAAAGCAGTCCTCAGCTTATCCGTTACCAAACCAACACGCAAACTCAGCTTATTCCGCAATGCCGCCACCCATTAGTAACTGTAACACAAAACAGTTATTTGTTTAACAAACCTGTACACTGCCCCAACAATTTTGGGGGAAGCGGAAGTGGCAGCGGAAACCGCACGACACAGCTTGATAATATTGCCATACAACGCAACCGTTTCGAGCGGCTTACATCAAAATTTGATGGCGGCCAAACAGAAGTAATGCTTAACCGCATGG
Source organism: Bacteroidota bacterium (assembly GCA_046335555.1). Classification (GTDB taxonomy): domain Bacteria; phylum Bacteroidota; class Bacteroidia; order Palsa-965; family Palsa-965. Next base: position 32,749 of record JBKDHA010000084.1, on the reverse strand, counting down.
CACAGGGAACCGATGTAAGTACTCAGTTAATGCAACACTGGCCTTACATTAGCGATGGTGTATTGGAAGCCGTTCTGCGCACACAGCCCGATGTGGTTGCTGCATTGCGGTCAGACAGCAGTGCATTACAACTCCGGCAGATATCGCTCGATAGCTTGATACAGGCCGGTTTTGAACGCGATATTGCCGTGAATGCCGTAATTACAAGCTACCTGAATGACACCCTAATGAGCAGCGTAACCGATAGCATAGCAGCTGTTCTTCAATTGGCCTACGGCACCTCTTCAGACATGATTCTTTCTTGGGCTGCCCTTACCGATGGCGACACTACAGAAGTACAACAATACAACGATTCGCTAAGTATGCAGGCCAATGTACAGGAAGCCTCGCTGGCTTTGCTTAATGAATTATTGCTGCAACTCAACGCTGCGCATTCGCCTCTGGCACTGCTTCAATCGGACGCCACATTGCTCCAGCAATTCCGCACATTAGCCGCCGACAGTTTGGGCACAGGCGCTACTTCTATTCGTGCATCAGAAAGCGCACAGGCGGTACTACGTTTTTATCTTGGCGAAAATTATCCCGAACTGTTTGGCACTGCTTCGGCCAGTGTACGCGAAAACATTGCCGAAGAACCGGTTTCTGGTGTGGTACAGTTTAATGTGTTTCCCAATCCGGCTTCAGATCTAATTACATTCGCTGCATTAGAAAACGATACTACGGTAGCATTGGTGCAAATCAATATATACACCGTAACCGGTCAACTTGTTACCACGGTTAACTGCCCCGCATCGTGCCGCCGCCAAACCATTCCTGTTGCCGCTTTGCCGGAAGGGTTGTATATTTATGAGTTAACAGACCACAACCATCTGCGCCAAACCGGGCGCGTGGTGGTACAACATCCATAATCATGCTGCGGCAAGTTGTTTTTATTTTGTCGTTTTTCTTAACCACTGCTGCCTATGGGCAGCAGTGGTTTCCTTTGGGTACCGGCCTGGAGCATCCGTTTTCGCAGGATACAAACGTGGCAGTGATGTTTGTAGATACCGTGGATAACAGCTTGTACGTAGCCGGCATTTTCAAATCAATTAATGGTGTACCCGCCAATAATATTGCCCGTTGGGATGGGCAGCAATGGCATGCGCTGGGAAATGGTATTGATACAACAGTTCTCTCGATCAGATGTATTACCCGGTTTAACGGAGATATTTATGTGGGGGGGCATTTTTATTCGTTTAGCGGCCAACGCTACAACCATATTGCCCGCTGGGACGGGCAGCAATGGCATAATGTAGGGGGGGGGGTTGATGGGCCTGCTCCTGTTGTGTTAACTATGTGTGAATATCAGAACTCATTATATGTTGGTGGGCGTTATAGTGATGCAAGTGGGATAATATATTCAGGTAGTATAATGCGTTGGGATGGCCAGCAGTGGCATCCCGTAGGAGATTCGCTGGGTGGTGTAGGAGAAGTAAGTTCATTGTGTGTGATACATGATACCTTAGTAATGGCAGGGGCGTTTGCCGCAATACAAACAGATACGGGATCATTCCCTGCAAATTCCGTAGCCGGCTGGGACGGCCAACACTGGATAACCATGGGCAACGGCCTGAGCAGTTATGCCAATGCTATGACCATTCACAACGGCGAGTTATATGCCGGAGGCCCCTTTGTATTTCCCGGCAACCGCGTGGTGCGCTGGGACGGGCAAGACTGGCAGCCTGTGGGCACAGGCATAGACGATGGTTATGTGCTTTGCTTAACTTCCTACAACGGCAACCTTATTGCCGGAGGACAGTTTTTTAATGCAGGGGGTAATCGGGTAGGCTTTATTGCACAATGGGACGGGCAAAACTGGAGCGATATTGGCGGTGGAATGAGATCGAGTTTTTCGTTGGTTTATCCGCAGGTGTTTGCCGTGCAGGAATATGGCGGGAGGTTGTATACGGGAGGGTTTTTTGGCTATGCGGGTAATGTGCGTTGTTCGCGTATTGCGGTATGGCCTACGCCGGTGGGGATAGAAGAATCTATTGATACGGGTAGTGTTTCGTTTTCGGTATTCCCTAATCCTGCTTCTGATGTACTCGTATTTCATGGCAGCGACGAAGCAAGTGTTCCCCAACAAATTATTTTGCGTGATGCTCTCGGACGAATAGTTCGTAAAGAATCCGTTGCTCAGTATAATAGTTGGTATCAAATTAATGTTGCTGCACTTCCAGAAGGATTCTATACCTATGAAATAACAGACCACAACCACCTGCGCCAAACCGGGCGCGTGGTGGTACAACACCCATAATCATGCTGCGGCAAGTAGTTTTCATTTTGTCGTTTTTCTTCACCACTGCTGCTTATGGGCAGCAGTGGTTCCCTTTGGGTACTGGTCTGGAACATCCGTTTTCGCAGGATACAAACGTGGCAGTGATGTTTGTAGATACAGTGGATAACAGCCTGTACGTAGCCGGTATTTTTAAATCTATTAATGGTGTACCCGCCAATAATATTGCCCGTTGGGATGGGCAGCAATGGCATGCGCTGGGAAATGGTATTGATACAACAGTTCTCTCGATCAGATGTATTACCCGGTTTAACGGAGATATTTATGTGGGGGGGGTATTCTATTCATTTGGAGGCCATCGCTACAATCATATTGCACGTTGGGACGGACAGCAATGGCATAATGTGGGGGGAGGGGTTGATGGGCCTGTACCTATAATTTACAGTATGTGTGTGTATCGCAATTCGTTGATTGTTGGGGGTACTATGAGCGATGCCAATGGCATAATCTATTCTGGCGGCATTTTGCGTTGGGATGGACAAAATTGGCATCCTGTAGGAGATTCGTTAGGTGGTGTGGGAGAAGTAAGTGCGTTATGTGTCATTCATGACACTTTAGTAATGGCTGGCCCTTTTGGTGCAATACAAACAGATACAGGTTCTTTCCCTGCCAACTCAGTCGCTGGCTGGGACGGCCAGCACTGGATAACTATGGGCAACGGCCTGAGCAGTTATGCCAATGCCATGACCATACACAACGGCGAGTTATATGCCGGAGGCCCCTTTGTGTTTCCCGGCAACCGCGTGGTGCGCTGGGACGGGCAAGACTGGCAGCCTGTGGGCACAGGCATAGACGATGGTTATGTGCTTTGCTTAACTTCCTACAACGGCAACCTTATTGCCGGAGGCCAGTTTTTTAATGCAGGGGGTAATCGGGTAGGCTTTATTGCACAATGGGACGGGCAAAACTGGAGCGATATTGGCGGTGGAATGAGATCGAGTTTTTCGCTTGCCTATCCGCAGGTATTTGCCGTGCAGGAGTTCGGCGGGAGGTTGTATGCGGGAGGGTTTTTCGGCTATGCGGGTAATGTACGCTGCTCACGCATTGCGGTATGGCCTACGCCTGTTGGTGTGGAAGAATGGACGGTGCAAACCGATGGAGAGATAATGGTTTATCCTAATCCTGCATCAGAGATATTGACGCTGCAAAGCAAAAATGAGGCGGCGGACTTTAAGAAGGTAATCATTTACAATGCGCTGGGGCAGGTGGTGAAAACCATTGCAACACCCAACGGAGGTTCGCGCATAGAAATTGATGTACGCAACCTGCCCGAAGGGTTGTATAGTTATGAATTAACAGACCACAACCACCTGCGTCAAACCGGCAGGGTAGTTATTCAACATTGACATCCCATCTCACAAATATTCATTCGCCAAATTCGCCAGTTCACTGCGCTCGCCTTTGGTAAGCGTAATGTGCGAATACAAACTCTGTCCTTTCAAACGATCAATCATATAGGAAAGTCCGTTTGACTGCGTATCGAGATATGGCGTATCAATCTGGTAAATATCACCTGTGAAAATAATCTTAGTGTTTTCGCCGGCGCGGCTGATGATGGTTTTTACTTCGTGCGGTGTCAGGTTTTGGGCTTCATCAATAATGAAAAAGACATTGGAGAGACTTCGGCCGCGAATGTAAGCAAGCGGACATACCACAAGCTTTTCGCTTTCTACCATTTCATTGATTTGTTTAAACTCTTTGTCTTTTTCGCTGTAGGTGCTTTTGATAAACTTGAGGTTATCCCAGAGCGGCTCCATATACGGATTCAGTTTCGATTTGATGTCGCCGGGCAGGTAGCCAATGTCTTTGTTACTCAGCGGAACTACAGGTCGCGCAAGGTAGATTTGATGGTAATTACGACGCTGTTCAAGTGCTCCTGCAAGCGAAAGCAATGTTTTTCCGGTACCGGCAACGCCCTGAATAGATACAAGCCGGATTTCGGGACGCATAATTGCATCCAGCGCAAATGTTTGCTCTGCGTTTCTCGGTGTAATGTTGAATGCAATTTGTTTGCGCACCCGTTCGAGCAAGCCGGTTGTTGGATTTGAATAGGCCAGCACCGATTTCTGTCCGCTGCGCAGAATGTAATAATGATTGGCAACCGGCTTTTCTTTCTTAAGTACGGGTTCGGTTGCGGTAATTTCTTTTTCGTAAAGATCGTTGATCGCCGCAATCGGAGCCTTGTCAATCATAGACAGTCCGGTGTAAAGCTCACTGAGGTCTTTGATCTTGCCGGTTTCATAATCCTCGGCCTGCAAGCTCAGCGACTTTGCTTTGATACGCAGGTTGATGTCTTTGGTAACCAGAATAACTTTTCGCGATGGGTACTGTTCCGACAAATATAATGCGGCATTAAGGATGCGGTGATCGGCTTTGCGTTCGCCAAAAATCTTTTCAGCATCCCGCTCTTTTGACTGCCCCATTTCAATTTTAAACAGCCCGTGTCCGCGGCCATTAATATTTACCCAATCCTGCAAGGTATTGCGTCCCGAAATTTTATCGACATAGCGGGTAAATTCGCGGGCTGCAAAATTCTTGGTATCGTTCCCCTTTTTAAAATTGTCGAGTTCTTCGAGAACGGTAATCGGGACAACTACATCATGTTCTGCAAAATTTTTGACTGCATTGTGATCGTAAATGATAACGGAGGTGTCGAGCACAAAAATCTTTTTCTCATTTGCGACTTTGGCTTTTGATCGGGAGGTCGTTGAAGGTCTTGGCATAAAACAATGCTTGATGGTGCTCTAAACTAATAAAAGGTTAATCCCTTTCCCGATGTTAATAAATGAAGTAATCAACAAAATGCTGTTATCTCCGGCTGCGGATTTCAGATGCAGCAAAATCCGCATTAATCATCCCCTTCTAAAAATGAGCGATCTGCCGACAATTTTTCGCAATCTGTCGAAAAACGCAGCCTAATTACCTTGTGCTCCGTATAATGGTCGCTGCAAAACCTTCACTTAATCACTGGTTTTGCATCCTTTGACCAAGTATAAACCGATTTTGATCTGTTTGTGGATTCCGGCCCGCTATGTTCCCTGTAATTCAGAGAACGAAACCCGGACACCTGCTTTGTGTAAAGGAATAGTTAACTAAAATTGCGCTCAACCACCAATTAATAAGGAACCGATTCAATACGCACACCACTATGAAGCAATTCAGGATTGCCCTTACTCTCCTGTTCTTTTCTGCAGTTTCAGGGCTGGCTCAGCAATGGCAGGAGCCTATGGCCGATAACAGTGTAAACTTTTATCAGGTCAATGCTGATTTTTACCAGACCTGGGGCCAAATCGAACAGCAGATTTATGCTGCACGAGAGGCAAATGCTCCTTATCAGGGAAAGTTCAATAACCCGAACGTACAGCGCGCTGCGATGCCCAGTACAAAAGGCGGTTACAAGCAGTTTAAGCGCTGGGCTTATTATATGGAGCCGCGTGTATATCCTTCGGGTGATCTCTCGCTTCCTTCAACCAACTGGGAGCGTTTTGAAAACTATCTAAACAGCAATCCTGTTGCCATGCAGCAGTATCAGCAGTCGCGTGCAGGTAACACCATTGGCAACTCGCCTTATCGTACCAACGGGCCATCCCTGCCCTCGCCGCTTTCGAGCACCTGGGCTTTTGTTGGGCCTACAGGAGCACCCACAGGCGGGGGAGCCGGCCGCATCAACTTTGTGCGTTTTGATCCGGCCAACACAAACATTATCTGGGCAGGAGCTCCGGCCGGAGGTTTGTGGAAATCTACCAACGGCGGTGCAAGCTGGACAACCAACACCGATCAGCTTTCCGTAATTGGATGTACCGATCTGGCTATTGACCCCACAAACAGCAACATTATGTACCTCGCCACCGGCGACGGTAATGCAGGTGATACTTACTCTATAGGTGTATTAAAATCGACCGATGGTGGTGCAACCTGGAATACAACGGGCTTGACATGGACAGTAAATCAGGGTCGCACAATGAGCAAGCTGCTCATTCACCCCACCAACTCACAGATTCTGATTGCCGCTACAAGCAACGGTATTTTCCGAACCACTAATGGCGGAACAAGCTGGACACAGGTGCAAACAACAAACTCCTTTAAAGACATGGAGTTTAAGCCGGGCGATCCGAATACGCTCTATGCCACAGGCACACGCTTCTTCAAATCAACAGACAACGGTGTTACCTGGACACAAATCACCAGTGGTTTACCTACCAATACGCAAACCAACCGCATGGCCATTGCCGTTACCCCGGCCAATGCAGCTTATGTGTATGTTATTGCCGGCGACGCAGCGAGCAGCGGCTTTTTAGGTCTGTATCGCTCTACCGACAGTGGAACAACATTCACCCAGCGCTCCAGCACACCCAATATACTTGGCTGGTCGAGTACAGGAAGCGGAACCGGCGGTCAAAGCTGGTATGACCTTGCCATTGCAGCATCACCAACAGCGCAAGACGTTATTATTATTGGCGGAGTAAATATCTGGCGAAGCACCAACGGCGGCACAAGCTGGGCAATTAACGGTCACTGGACCGGAACCGGCGCTCCGTATGTACACGCAGATATTCACGATCTTATCTTCCTGCCCGGCAACGGCACAACGTATTTCTCCGGTAATGATGGCGGTGTGTTTAAAACCACCAACAGCGGCACAGCATGGTCAGACATCAGCAATAATTTGTGCATTGCACAGATTTATCGTGTTGGCCTTTCAACATCAAATGCCGGCTTGCTCATAACCGGCCATCAGGACAACGGAACCAACCTGCGCAACGGTGCTTCTTATGTTCAAACCATGGGCGGCGATGGCATGGACTGTTACATTGACCGCACCAACAACAATGTAATGTATGCTGAATATTACAATGGTGCACTTGAACGCTCAACCAACGGCGGAGGAAGCTGGACTACTATTACGTCAGGCCTTTCCGGTAATGCGGCTTGGGTAACACCGTGGTATCAGGATCCTGCAACAGCCAATACAATTTATGTTGGTTATACCAACATGTTTAGATCAACCAATCAGGGAACAACGTGGACACAGCTTACAGCGCTGCCAACAACACCAAGCGGAACCATTGTTGATTTCCGTGTTGCTCCTTCGAACAACCAAGTAATATATGTAGCACGGTCAACCGGTTTATTTAAAACCATCAACGGCGGTACATCGTGGACAAACGTTACTGCAGGATTGCCCACAGCAAGTGCATCTATCAGTCGTGTTGCTGTTGCTCCGAATGATCCGAACACGGTACTTGTAACATTCTCCGGTTATTCATCGGGCAACAAAGTGATGCGCTCAACCAACGGAGGCACATCATGGACAAACATTTCAACCGGTTTGCCCAACCTTCCGGCCAACTGCATTACAGCAATGCCGGGAGCAACCAATGGTGCTTATTATGTAGGTATGGATGTTGGTGTATATTATATCGACAACACATTTACAAGCTGGCAGCCTTATTTTACCGGCCTTGCAAACGTTCCTGTTTTTGATCTTGAGATTTATCAGGCCACCGGAAAAGTTCGCGCGGCTACATACGGTCGCGGTGTTTGGGAGGTTGATATTTACAACCCGGGAACACTACCTCCGATTGCACTCTTTGCACAAAGCGCAACAAGTGTTTGTCCTGGTACCGGAGTTAGTTTCACCGATCAAACCGCATTTGCACCTACAAGCTGGAGCTGGACATTCCCAAGCGGAACACCGGCAACATCAACAGCGCAAAATCCGGCCAACGTAACCTGGAGTGCTCCCGGCACATACACTGTTACATTGATTGCAACAAATACAAACGGAAGCTCGACTTACACCCAAACCATTACAGTGCTTGGTTCGCAGAATCCTCCGCTTGTTCAGGGTTTTGAGGGAGCAACATTTCTCCCGACAAACTGGATTGCCAACAATATAAATAATGATGGTGTTTTCTGGGAGCGTTCAAACGTTGGTGCAAACAGTTCATCATGGAGTGCAAAGTTTGATAACTATGCTGTTGATGTTGCAGGCGCACGCGACGAGATGTGGGCACCGAAAATGTCTTTTGCAGCTATGCAAAACTGTACACTGACTTTTGACGTGGCGCATGCCCGCTATGATGCTACTTATGTTGATTCGCTGGAAGTATTGATTTCTACCAATTGCGGTGCAAGCTGGACTTCTGTTTATATGAAAGGAGGAACAACACTTGCAACTGTTCCCGATCAAACCACAGCATTTACACCTACAGCAACGCAATGGCGCAACGAATCAATAAACCTGAATACTTATGTGGGTCAGGCCAATGTCATTATCGCAATCCGCAACCGCGGCCATTATGGTAACAATATTTATGTTGACAACATCAACATTCAGGGACAAGCAGCTGCGGGTCCGGTTGCTGCATTTACACCCAGCGCAACTACTGTTTGCGCCGGAACAGCCGTAAGCTTTACCGACAACTCAACAGGCACACCAACAAGCTGGAGCTGGGCATTCCCAAGCGGAACACCGGCAACAGCCACAACACAAAGCCCGACCGGCATTGTTTGGAATACTGCAGGAACTTACACAGTAACGCTTACTGCAACAAACATCAACGGCAGTTCAAACGCTACGCAGGTAATTACTGTCAATGCACGCCCCACGGTTACAACAACAGCAGCAAACACAACGCTGTGTGCCGGAGCAAGCACAACGCTTACAGGCGGCGGAGCAAACACGTATGCGTGGATGCCAGGAAGTCTCAGCGGATCGCCGGTAACAGTTACTCCTGCTGCAACAACAACCTACACCGTTACCGGAACAAACACTGTTACAGGTTGCACCAATACACAAACGCGCACCATTACTGTAAACACATTACCAACGGTTACAGCAACGGCTGCAAATACTACAATTTGCGCGGGAAGCAGTACAACGCTCACCGGCGGCGGCGCGAATACCTATGCGTGGATGCCAGGCAGTTTGAGCGGAACTTCTGTAACCGTAAGCCCGACAGCAACAACAACCTACACCGTAACCGGAACAAACACCGTTACAGGTTGCACCAATACACAAACGCGCACCATTACGGTTAATACGTTGCCTTCCGTTACAACCACAGCATCCAGCACATCGCTCTGCACCGGCGGAAGCACAACAATTACTGCATCCGGTGCAAACACTTATGCGTGGATGCCCGGTAGTTTGAGCGGAACTTCTGTAACTGTTAGTCCGACTGCGACAACAACCTACACCGTTACCGGAACAAACACAGTTACCGGTTGCACCAATACGCAAACACGCACCATTACAGTTAACACATTGCCAACGGTTACTGCAACAGCAGCAAACACTACAATTTGCGCGGGAAGCAGCACAACACTCACCGGCGGCGGTGCCAATACTTACAACTGGATGCCGGGTAACCTCAGCGGTGCATCTGTAACTGTGAATCCAACAGCTACAACCACCTATACCGTTACCGGAACAAATACAGTTACCGGTTGCAGCAATACACAAACACGCACCATTACTGTAAACACATTGCCAACTGTTACTGCAACTGCTGCAAACACAACAATTTGCGCGGGTAGCAGTACAACACTCACTGGCGGCGGAGCCAACACTTACAACTGGATGCCGGGCAACCTCAGCGGTGCTTCTGTAACTGTGAATCCAACAGCTACAACCACCTACACGGTTACTGGAACAAACACAGTTACTGGTTGCACCAATACGCAAACACGCACTATTACTGTTAACACTTTGCCTGCTGTTGCAGCAACTGCATCGAGCACGAGCATTTGTACCGGCAACACGGTTTCACTCAGCGGTTCGGGAGCAAACACCTATAACTGGATGCCCGGCAATTTGAACGGTGCTTCGATTTCGGTTACGCCGGCTGCCACTACAACCTACACAGTTACCGGAACAAATACTGCAACCGGTTGTATCAACACAACAACCGTTACTGTAACTGTAGGCGGCCAGCCCACAGTAACTGCATCCACAGCAAACACTGCTGTTTGTAACGGCAGCAGCACAACAATTACCGCAAGCGGAACAAGCACCTACACCTGGATGCCCGGCAATTTGAGCGGTGCTTCGGTTTCGGTTACACCTTCGGCTACTACTACCTACACTGTAACGGGTTCTAATGGCCCGGGCTGTCAGAATACAGCTACGGTTACAGTAACCGTTAACAACCTGCCCAACGTAACTGCGGCTTCAGCTAATACTGCTGTTTGCAACGGCAACAGCACAACACTGAGCGGAAACGGTGCAGCAACTTACAACTGGATGCCGGGTAACCTCAGCGGCACATCGGTTTCGGTTACTCCGTCGGCTACAACAACCTACACAGTTACAGGTACTGATGCCAACAACTGCTCATCTACCGGAACTGTTGCCGTAACCGTGAATGCACTGCCCAACGTAACTGCGGCAGCATCTGCAGCAAGTATCTGCAACGGCAACAGCGCAACACTGAGCGGAAACGGTGCAGCAACTTACAACTGGATGCCGGGTAACCTCAGCGGCACATCGGTTTCGGTTACTCCGTCGGCTACAACAACCTACACAGTTACAGGTACTGATGCCAACAACTGCACATCTACCGGAACTGTTGCTGTAACCGTTAACGCCGGTCCGGCAATTACAGCCACAAGCAACAACGCTGCAATTTGTGCAGGAAGCAGTACCGCCCTCAATGCAAGCGGAGCAACAACCTACAACTGGCTGCCGGGCAACCTCAGCGGTTCATCAGTGAATGTAACTCCTGCTGCCAGCACAACCTTCACAGTAACCGGTACCGATGCCAACAACTGTATTGGCACAACAACAGTTTCTGTAACTGTAAATGCGCTGCCAACAATTACAACATCAGGCAATGCGGCTATTTGTCCGGGAGGTATTACCACAGTTACTGCATCAGGAGCAAACACCTACAACTGGATGCCGGGCAATACAACCGGTTCAAGTCAGTCGGTAAGCCCGTCAGCAACTACAACCTATACCATTACCGGAACAGATGCAAACAATTGCAGCAACACGGCTCTGGTTACAGTTACAGTTGGTACACCTCCTGCACTTCCTTCAATTACCACCAGCGCCAACGTACTTACTTCAACAGTAACCGGATCAAGCTATCAGTGGTATCTTAACGGAAACCCGATTGCCAGTGCAACTTCACAGAGCTATACAGTAACGCAAGGCGGATCATACACGGTTGAAGTGTTTGACGTGATTGGTTGTTCTTCAGGACAATCGCAGCCGATTGTGATTACTGATGCAGAAGCACTTTCGCCTGTTGAAGAGTTATTTGTTATAGCTCCGAACCCGAACAACGGAGAGTTTGTGATCGAAATCAAAACGGCAATTGCCGACGACTATGTGCTTGAAATCTACAATGCACTTGGTCAGCGCATTTATGCCGAAAATATTACCAATTTCTCAGGTCAGTACCGCCGCGAAATGAGTATTCGCGAATACGGTGCCGGTGTTTACTTAGTACGCCTGAGAAGTCCGAAAAACGAAACGGTGATTCGCACCATCGTAAATTAATTGCGCCCGATACCCTGCAAGATGAACCGCCCCGGATGTAATGTCCGGGGCGGTTTAGTTTTCGGATGTTTTGTTTAACCGGATTTTCAAATCCCCGGTAAACCCTAAACAACAATCTAAACCCTGTTATTTTGCGTAAATTATTGCCCTGTAATGCCGATATTGCAGACGCTCATTTAATGCACGCCAATGACAACAAAACAATTTGTTCTGCTGACCACAGGACTTTTTTCTGCTGCGATTCTTTCTGCGCAAACACCGGCATCTGACAACTGGCAACAGCAGCGGATGATACCGGGAACCAGCTTTTATATTATTCAGCACGCATTCGACTCTGTTTGGGGCGGACGCGAGGCCGAGATGCTTCGCGAGCGCGGCCAGATGCAAAACCGAAATGCCGGTGAACGCGAAGAGCTTGACGGCACTTGGTTTCATTACAAACGCTGGGAATGGTTTACCGAACCGCGGGTTGCTCCCTCGGGCGATATTTCGCTGCCTTCATCTACCTATCTGCGTTTTCAGGATTACCTGAATAGCAATGCTGCGGCGCAGGCACAGTACTATGCATCAGTAATGCGTTCGTCCTCTACAACGCCTTCGTGGTCGTTTGTTGGCCCGGTTGGCGCTCCTACTTTTGGCGGAGCAGGCCGCATTAACTGCGTGCGCTTCGACGGAACCAACACCAATGTAATTTATGCCGGTGCACCTGCGGGCGGATTATGGAAAACAACCGACGGCGGACAAAACTGGAATTGCCTCACCGATTTTCAAGCACGGATCGGATGCTCGGATGTAGCCATTGATCCAACAAATACAAACGTGCTTTACCTCGCCACCGGCGATAACAATGCCGGAGACACCTACAGCATCGGCATCTTAAAATCAACCGACGGCGGCGTTACCTGGGCACAAACCGGACTTGTGTTTGCTCCCAGTCAGACCCGCCGCATTGCCCGTGTGCTGATTGATCCTACCAACACAAATATTGTTTACGCCGCAACCTCAGTAGGTATTTACAAAACTACTGATGCCGGTACGACCTGGCTTCAGGTTTCTCAGTTTGGCGCAAAAGATATGGAAATGAAGCCCGGCGATCCGAACACAATTTACATTGCCGGAACACGCTTTTATGTAACCACAAACGGAGGCGCAAACTGGACACAAGTCACCACCGGACTGCCGCAGGCAAACATAGTTTCGCGCATGGCAATTGCCGTAACTCCTGCCGATCCTGCTGTTGTGTATGTACTTGCCGGAGCGGCCGGTAGTAATGGCTTTGAAGGTATTTACCGCTCAAACAACAGCGGACAAAGCTTTGTAAACCGAGCATCATCGCCCAACCTTTTGGGCTGGGATCCTTCGGGCGGCGATACCGACGGACAGGCATGGTATGATCTTGCCATTGCAGCATCGCCGGTTGATGAAGACATCGTTTATACCGGCGGCGTAAACATTTGGCGCTCCGACGACGGCGGCACAAGCTGGAACCTTAACGGCCACTGGTACGGCGGCGGCGGCGTGCCTTACGTTCATGCCGATATTCACGACCTTGTTTTTGTGCCGGGAACGCTTGGCACTGTGTATTCGGGCAATGATGGTGGTGTGTTTTTCACCAACGATGGCGGAGGAAACTGGAGCGACCTGAGCGCTAATATGGGCATTGCACAAATTTACCGTCTGGGCATTTCAGCCAGCAATAGCGGTATCTTAATCACAGGCCATCAGGATAACGGAACCAATCTTAAAAACGGTTCAAACTACGAAGAAGTGCTTGGCGGCGATGGTATGGATTGTTTTATTGACCGAACCGACAACAATGTAATGTATGGCTCAATCTACTACGGCGATTTCTACCGCAGTACCAACGGTGGCAATAACTTCAACGGTATTACAAACGGACTGATTGGTTCCGGAGGTTGGGTTACACCGTGGATTCAGGATCCTGTACAACCAGATGTATTGTATGCCGGCTACGGACAAATGTTTAAAACTAATAACCGCGGCAGCAACTGGTTTCAGTTGGGCAATATGCCCAACAGTGCCGACCTGACCGATATTCAGGTTGCGCCCTCTAATACGCTTTACCTGTATGCCACAAACGGCAATTTAATTTTCCGCAGTACCGACGGAGGCCAGAACTGGCAGAACGTTACAGGCAATTTAATTACCGGCGGCATTTCTATTTCGCGCATCATTGTTGATCCGCATAACGAAAAACGCATCTGGCTCACGCTCTCGGGTTATGTGGCTGCAAACAAAGTAGTAGTAAGTACTGATGCCGGTACAACCTATACAAATATTTCAACAGGTTTGCCCAACCTACCGGCTACCTGCGGTATTGCCGTTCCCGGTGCCGGAAACGGATTGGTGTTTATTGGTTGTGATGTTGGGGTGTATTACCGCACCGATAACACAGTATCGTGGATGCCTTATTTTACAGGACTTCCGCATGCTCCGGTAAGTGATATGTCTGTTTTTGAGCCTACACAAACACTGCGTATTTCAACCTACGGTCGCGGAGTTTGGGAATGTGCTATTGATCCTTCGCTGCTTGCTCCGCTTGCTGATTTTAGTGTAAATACGCAGCAAATTTGCCCAAACACAGCAGCCGTATTCACCGATCTTTCGACACACGCACCTACTTCGTGGAGCTGGTCGTTCCCGGGCGGAACACCCTCATCATCAACCGCGCAAAATCCGAGTATAACCTATGCTGCGCCGGGCGTGTATGCAGTAACATTAACAGCAAGCAACGCAGCCGGAAGCGCAACCACAACGCGCACAAGCTACATTGTAGTGAGCGGTGCACAGCCTCTGCCTTACAGCGAAGATTTTGTTTCGGCAGCATTTATGCCCGCCGGAATTACAGCTGTAAACGGCGGAAATCCTTCGCTCTTTTGGGCCCGCAGCACAAGCGGAAACAACAATGCTGGCAGTGCTGTATTCTATAACTACAACAGCAATGCAAGCGGCGATCAGGATATGCTGCAGTTGCCGGGCTTTAATTTCAATGCTGTTGCTGCGCCGCAGCTTGCTTTTGATGTGGCTTATGCACGCTACAGCTCATCGCGCAGCGATACACTTGAAGTGCTTGTTTCAACCGACTGCGGCGCAAGTTGGACACAGGTATTTCTGAAAGGCGGAAACACACTTTCAACAGCATCGCAGCAAACATCGGCCTTTGTGCCAACAGCAGCACAATGGCGCAACGAAGTAGTTTCGCTGAGCAGTTATGCCGGCAACTCGTCTGTAATGATCCGTTTCCGCAACCGCGGACGCAACGGCAACAACCTTTACATCGACAACATTAACCTGAACGGAACAGCAACTGCTGCGCCTGTTGCTGCTTTCACGGCACAATCAGCCTGCGCCGGTTCTCCGGTTCAGTTTGCCGATGCTTCTGCTCCGGCAGCTACATCATACAGCTGGACATTTACCGGCGGCAATCCGGCCACCGCAAGCACACAGCAAGCTGCAGCAACCTGGAACACACCCGGCACCTACACGGTTGAACTTATTGCCACCAACAGCTTCGGCAGCGACACCGTACAACAAACCATAACCGTGCTTAGCAGTCCGGCAATAACAACATCGGCTGATACGGCGGTGTGCGACAACAGCACGATACAACTTAGCGCAACCGGCGGAACTGTTTACAGCTGGAGCCCCGGCGCTGGTTTAAGCGACAGCACTGTTGCTATGCCATCGCTGGTGCTTGCCAACACCACAACGTTTACAGTAACCGTAACCGACGGGCAAGGCTGCTCGGCAACAGACACCGTTACAGCAACAGCACTCTCATTGCCAGCATTTACGCTCAACACCACACAATCTATATGTGTAGGTGATTCGATTGTACTTGCAGCAAGCAATCCGACACACAGCTACAACTGGCTGCCTGCACAATTTCTGCAACCATTTGCTGCCGACGATAGTGTGCTTATTTTCCCTTCTTACACAACAACGTTTACGGTTACCGCAACCGATGCTAATGGTTGTGTAACAACAACAACACGTCCGGTTACTGTTTATCCGCCGCTGCTTACACCAGTCATTCTTGTAAACGGATTTACGCTGACCAGTTCAACATCAGCACAATTCTATCAATGGTACTTGAACGGTGTTGCCATAGCTGGCGCAACAGCACAAACGTATCAGGCCACAACTGTTGGCTCATACACACTGATCACGAGCAATACCCTCGGCTGTTCATCTGATGAGTCGCAGCCGGTGCTGGTAAACGGAATTGCAGAAGCAGCACCACGTTTCTTCAACCTGCAGCCAAATCCGAACAACGGTGTGTTTGAATTGCTGTTTGATGTTGATGCACAGGATGATTATGTGCTCAGTATTTTCTCGGCCGATGGTAAGCGTGTTTATGAAGAGCAGCTTGGCACATTCAGCGGCCGCTACCGGAATGTAATTGATCTTACAGCAACCGGTTCGGGCACCTACATGATTCGCTTAACCGGAAAGCAAACACAAACCATGCGGCAGGTTGTGGTGTTTTAATCGTTTTGATTAGTTGATTTACAAACAGGCATTCGCGAAACCGGATGCTTGTTTTGTTTTACAATAAATAGCAACAGGTTTGTAGCTTTGCATCACTATGCTGAACCCTGCCGCTATTGATAAAACATGGACGCTTTTTTTAGACCGCGATGGTGTTATTAACCGCCGCTTGGTTGACGACTACGTGAAGCATCCTGATGAATTTGAGTTCCTGCCCGGCGTGCCCGATGCGGTGGCTGCGTTTGCAAAACGTTTCGGGCGCATTGTAGTTGTTACTAATCAGCAGGGCATTGGCAAAGGATTTTACACTGAGGTCGATCTTGCCCGGGTACACGAAAAAATGCACGCCGGTTTTGCCGCAGCCCAGGCAAAAGTTGATGCCGTTTATTTTGCGCCACAACTAAGCCGCGAAAATTCGCCCATGCGCAAACCCGGAATTGGCATGGCTCTGAAAGCAAAAGAAGATTTTCCGGAAATTGATTTTTCGCGCAGCATCATGGTTGGCGATTCGGGCAGCGATTTGGAATTTGCCGCTAACGCCGGAATGTTTGCAGTGTATATTGGAGAAGAAATTCCGGCCGGACAAAAAGCGGAGTTTTGTGTTAGCAGCTTGACAGAGTTTGCGGAATGGTTGGGTTCGAGCTTATAGCCTCGGATCACTCAATCACCAAATTATATTTCAGCAGCAAACCTTCCAGCCCCGACACCGAAAACCGTGCTTTCTTAAGAACATTGTTTTCGGGATCAATAGCATAGTTAAACGCGCTGCGGAAATCGGCTTTCTCCAGATTTGTTGCATCGAAAACAGCATCGGCAAAATCACAATCTGCGAAAGATGCTGCGCTGAAGTTTGCTCCCGAAAAATCGGCTCCGCGCAAACTACATTTGCTGAAACTTGTTTTGGGCAACGCCAGCCGCTGAAACGAAACATGATCGAGCACACAGTTAGCAAACTTCATGCTGAGCAAAAATGCGCTGCATCGTTCAAAGCCCAATCCCAACATTTTGCAACCCTCAAACATCGCTTCACGAAACGAAGTCTGGTCAATTTTTGCCATGCTTAAATTGCAATTGGTAAACGTGCAATCAGAAAACACAAAGCCGGAAATATCAACACCGGAGAAATTGCAACTCTCGAACGTGCAATTTTCGTAATGCGCTTTTTGCGGAGCTGCTTTTGTAAAATCAATAGCGTTAAAGGCTTCGTCTTCGATCCACGGTAACGACATAATTTTTAGGTTTGTTAAATACAAATGTCGTCAAACCTCCGAGGTTTCAGAAAGCTCAGAAAACTAAATAGCAGCGAGATTTCTTTATAAAACAATTTATTTTGGAGCGAATCTTAACGTACACTTAAAAACCGCTTGGCTCCTGCCTTACGCTGCAATGCAGCCGCAAAAAACAACAACCAACTAAAACCACACTAAACACTAAACCTTCGAGGTTTCAGAAACCTCGAAGGTCTTTTATAAAATCAAAAGAAATTCAGATAGAATAGGCTTTAGCGGGGATATTCCCGGCCACAGGGTAACAATCGGGTAGCAAATTACGCCTGTAAGTTCATTTAGTCGTTCCGGCAATGCTTTTTAGGTGTTTTTAGGGATTCCAGAAAACCCATAAAATTGCCGGTTTTTGAAAGAACTATTCAAATATACAAATTCCCACGGAAGCCTCTAAAATCCCTGCTTTAGCAGAAAATTTTGAGGCTTCCTGCGTGTTCGGTAGTTTAATGGGTGACAGAACTTTGACTTGTGCTTACCGGGGAACAAATCGGAACGTTTCAGAACCGGTAATAGGCAAACCTGTAGGTGACCCGATATGGTCAACTTGATAGTTTCTTGACAATACAATCTTCTTGTGCCGAAGTTCATCAATTGTAAAAACCGGGCTTTGCTGCCTGATCGGAAATTGTATAACTAATCCATTCGGCCATGTGCCGGAAATGCTTTCAGGGAATAAAATGAGTTGACTTTTATTTTCACTCCTGTCACCGTCGTGAAGAAAATGCCAGGTTCCTTTCATTATTCCCACATCAGCAGCACCAGATTTCATTACCCATTCAAACTTCTCATCTGAAGTAAATTCTAATTGACTCGAATAGTGAAGTTCGGCATTTGGCCTAAGCGAACTTGTTGAAAAACAGGTTTCAGTTCCGAATGCATACTTCCATTGCGGTTCGTAGTTTACGCGAAGTTCACTATACGTTCCCTCCGCTGTTTCTAATTTCCACTTCCCTACTAGCCGGACTTTACGTGTTCGCAACGATACGGCAGGATCATCGTCGCCTTTTCGGGTGCATCCGGGTTGTAAAATAATGGAAGCTGTGACAATGAGTAACACAGTTAACTTATTCATACGCTATCAGGTTTCGTGAGGGGACGATTATCAGCTTAAATCTATTACAGGCTGCAGCATAAGTCAAGTGCCAATTTTCAATCGGTGAAGTATGCTGTTTAATTGGCTTTATGGGCAAGTGCATTTCATTACTCTTGAAACGGATTTTTTCTGTGCAGAATCTGTAGAGAATTGTCAGGCTTTGCAACACTGAAACAGTTTCAGAAAACAGTCAAACTAACCAAATCTTGCAAAACCTTACAAAACGTGACAAGTGAACAGCATTGCAAAAACAAGTCTTGATAGATTGCATTGTAAGATGTTGCATTCCAGCGTAGAGCGGGTTTAGTCGAAATAAGATCGGAAGTTTGCGGAATATGTTCGGAGTAAAACGCGGCTCAAACTCAATACAAAGTCAGTCACAACTTAATAAGAACACAGTCAAACTCATTCACAACTTAATCAGAAAGCAATCAAAACAAAAGCCCAAAACAACCATCTGACAAATCGTGACAGCCATTTACGGGTTTTTGAATATCATTTACAGCAATTCATGCGTTTTATATAGTGATATGCAGCATTGACTGCTGTTGATGAAAGTTTTTTGTGTTGAATTGATCGGATAAGTGTATGAAACCCCGCAATCTTTTCCCGCTTGGCGGTATCGCAGATGATTTGTTTGAATCTCAATCTCCTGAAATCAGGGTAACAGATTTGCAACGTGCGTTTTACTTATGGTGTGGTGCATTTATTCCGCTGAAGTTGCTCGTGAACTATTTTCAGGGTGATGTTTCGCAGATCGACCTGAGTAAGATTGACGGCAATATCGTATTGAGCCGTGAACGAATTGCGATAATGCTATTGATTCAGAAAAAGTTAACACCTGTTATGCCGATAACGACCAGTAAAACAAACGAAACCGAAGAAATTAAAGAAACCATAACTACTGAAACAACTGAACCCAAATTACTGGCAACATCAGAATCAAAAGAAATAACTGCAACTGAAATTTCAGATGCTGCACAACCGTTTCAGCCCCTTCATCTGATTACTTGTGCAATAAATACGTCAGATCTTGAACGGCTCAATAGCAATCCCGTTTTCAGAAGTATATCTGCAAGTGCCGCTGCACGACTCTTACTCATGGAGCAGTACTTACCGGGAGGTCGTGAACAGCTTTATGAGCCTCTAGGGACAAATGCAGAAAGACTTGATCCTGAATTTATCCATCCTGCGAAAACAAGATTATCACAGCTTGAAAAATTAGCTGTTTATTGGGGCGGTTTATTTGGTACAGACTGGATTGTAAACGGCACAGATGCCGCCGGTGCTGCGTTCGGACACTATAATCCTGGCTATTTAAATCAGCATCAGCTTTGGGTGCTGTATTTATACCGTTGCAATGGTTCTGTTTTTCCTGAACCGGGGAAGCTTATTTATCTCTCGCGCAAATTAGAACTCTTTACCGAAGATGAACGCTTTAAGAGGCTCAGTTCCACTTTATGCGGCCGGCTGTTGCTGATTCGTGCTGCTGCCGGTATAACACTTGCAGAGCAGCGCAATGAACTTGAAACCGAATGCCGTGATATTTGTCGGGCTAAAGAAACTGATTTTCATTTGCTGCACCTTGCCCTGAAAAAATATGCCGATCATGCCGGAGTTTACTGGCTGAAAACAGGTAACGGAATGCCCGGTGCATATTTTTTACAGGCTATTCAGCAGGGGGCTGACTGGCTCAGTAATGCCGATATACAATTGCACCGCGAACGGCTCAAGTATCCTGAATTAATTGCACAGAACGTTAACCCTGAATTGCCTGATCATGCAGAGCGACATTGTATCGGTTGCGGTACGCCGCTGTATGGTGCTGCACAAAAAAAGTATTGTACATCAACCTGCCAGCAGCGTTCAAAACGTTTGCTGAAGAAGCAACCGGAAACAGAAAAGCCCGGCCATGAACAACATAACCGGGCAAAAACTACTTATGACAATTACGCATCTGAGAAAAAACGTTCGCCGGAATTTATAACCCTTATCGCTGATCTGTTAACGAAGGACGATACAAAACATACTGTACTGAATCAGTTGGATGGTATGCTGCGAAAAAACGGACAGGATGAATTAGCCGATATGCTTGCCGACGAGAAATTGCGCAAAACAATATTGCAGGGGTTGTATGACCGGTTAAAAGATTAAAACGCTTAACTCATCGAAAAACTTTCGCTGCCGAATCCGCTTCGTTTTTTCCGCCCGGCAGACTCGTCCTGATACTGTTTTTTCTTTTTCTTATCACCAGCGAAATACTGTTTCCAGATCATCCAGAGAAAGCCTCCAACGATAAGGATTCCCAATAATAATTTATCCCAGTTGGCTCCGAGCCAGTTCCATACCCTTTTCCAGAAACCCGGTTTTTCTTCCTGTTTTGTTTGAGGTTGGTCATTCGGATTTGATGTTGTTTCTACCCGCGGTTCTGATTTCGGTTCTGCTGGTGGTTTGCCTTCGGGGTAAAGACGTTTTTCGATAGTATCAAGATGCGGATTATTGTCATCGGAAGCACTAGGCAACGTGCCTTTGTTAACCGACTGCGATGTGTTTTTCTTTGAGCTTTTTTGCACTTTGCTAAGTCCTGAATCATCAGTCTCTGCTGGTAAAAGCGCTCTCAGATGATCGGGCAGCCAGTTGGGGGTATTATCAAAAATAGCTATCGCATCTTCTTCGGTCATTTGGCTGCGGTACTCTTTTCGTAACCGCTCAAAGGCTTGCTGACGTGTTTCTGTCGGAGCTTTCATAAACTATACTATTTACTGTTCAACTGAATTACAAAAGGCCAATCCGCTTTACTGCGGGGCTGTTCTTAAAACGAATGTGTAAGTAGGTATGTTGTGATAGTTGATTTCGCAGATTACTAATTTGTGTGAACAAACGTTGAACGAAATTGTACAGAAAAGAACATCTTATGAACGAAAATGTACGGAAATGAACGGTTTTGCACAGCAGCAAAAAAGGCATTTATCGCCATGCAAATCAGACGATTAGGGCAGACTCCAAAAGTCTGTTTTACGAAAATGAACAAAAATGAACGGCAGTCAGGGAATTATCCAAAAGCTCGCAATCAAATGATTATCAATTAAATACGTGTTAATCAAAAACAAGATATTTGAAAAGAGTGCCTGAAACACCAGTAAAATCAGCACATCAACAAATACACCCCAACACCCCTTTAAACTTATTCACGTTTTGCAGTCACTTGAAGTGGCGAAATCGGAACTTTCAACGCCTTACTAATTAACCATTCATGAAAGAGAAGAATTTCACCGCTCTCGGGTTTCCATACGGCAGAATTATTCATGTCACGTAATTGGTCAATCAAAGCCAATTGCTCTTTATACACCTTCATAAAATCAAGTTTGTTTTCATGAAGATGTTTCAGCAATTCAACACAAATAGATGTACGGATAGTTAACGGAGTAAATAGTTCAGGTTTTCTCAGCAAACGTTTCAGTGAAATGTGGTTTATCTTGCCAGTTGCAGTAGTATGCAATTCTACTAATACAGCCGCAGCAAACAGCAGAACAGCTTCTCCCCAGGGTTGTTTACAGATATGCTTCCAACTCATTACTTCAAGTAGCTCATTTGCTTTATCATATTCGCCACGCTGAAAATGCAGAACTGATTTGAGGTACATTGTTTTTTCATCGGAGGCAAATTCCTCAAGCTCTTCCATCACTTTTGCAGCAATCAGGCTGTTGTTCATCAGCAGATGGATATGTATTTCTGTTTGCAGCAATTCTTTCCGTTCATCATTGCTCCACCCCTGCATTGCATTACAAATACTAATTTCTTCTAATGCCTGATGAATCCATTTTCCTCGAAAATAACTCAGTGCAAGTTTCAGTGATGCTGCCCTTAGCTTTTCTCCGTTTTGTAATGCTGGTGTTGCTTCTATCAGCTTGATTTGTTTTTTGATGCTTTGAACCGCAAGTTTAAGATGGCCGCCTTTACTTGCTGTTATTGCTTCGATTTCGAGCATCAAAAATGCAGTGCGGGATGAACCGATGGATTTGTGAAGTGTTTTCAATTCAGTAATGGCCGATTCGTCTGCGCCGGTTGCTGATGTTTGCGCATAGCTCAACAATTCTGCGCAGACCATGCAAAAATGAAATTGCTGCTGCACTTTATTCAGTTGCCGGGCATAATTTGCTGGAAGTTTTGTTTTTGTTTGCGGCAAGAGTTCCAAAGCCTTATTCCATTCGGCAAAAAACTCATAGTGTTCTGCTATATCGCATACCGAACTCAGGTGAAGCGAAGCCATATCACTTAGGTTACGACTGAGTAAGAATGCGGCTTGCTGTAATTTGTTCCGGCAAACAGACAACGCTTTGTCGTAATGATTGCTTTCAAGCCACGATGAATTTTTAGGAAGTGTTACGGCCTCAAGCAATTTATCACGCAGCCGCAGCATTAAGCGGCTGAATGCCTCTGTGTTCTTTTTTCCGTAGAGCAGAAATTCTAATTCGCGCTCGGTGCAGTCTGCGTTATTACAGAGCAGTTCAAACAGTTTCTGGCTTTTGCTGTCAAACTTTTCGCCCCGACTGTCGAATGCGGTGAGGTAGCTTTTGCACATAGCACGCTCAGTGCTGTTCAGTGCGCCTATCAATGTAGTGAGTGTGGTGAGTCCGTTCATGGGATTTCAGGTAATTTGTTATTCCTGAATGCCCCTGTTTCAAATATCCGTTTGTTTGGATTTGATTGTCAAATTTGGTTAGCTAAAATGCACTTAACTATTTATTTAACAAAGAGATGCAGAGGTTGTGAAAATACCTGAACTGAACTGTGTTTTTCAGAAAATCTTCTGCCAAAAGTCGCGCAGCTATCTTCTTTTACAGATGATGTGGGCATTTTGATGTGAAAGGGTTAAATTGCGCATTACAGTTTCATTATCTTTGAACGTATGAATATTTCGCTTACCAAAACGCAGAAAATACTGATTGAAAGCTCCGATGACATTGCCCGGATTATGCGGCAAATTCTGCTGCGTGAAAACCGGCTGAGCCGCCAGCGTGAACATGTGTGGACTATAGGGCTGAACGAGGAGTTTAAAATGCTTTACGTTGAACTCATCGCTTTCGGCATCCCGGCCAAAGACAAGGTGCAGCCGATGGAGATATACAGGCTTCCGTTGCAAAAGGATGCGAAGTACCTCTACATCTGTCATAACCGAAAAACGGCTGATATGAGTGCGAAGCCTGACGACAAGGCACTTACTGACCGGATGATTCAGGTGGGGAATATTGTGGGAATTACGGTTTTCGATCATATTATCATTAACTCGAAAACGGAAGATTACCTGAGTTACCGGGATGTGGGGTTGATGGATGAGTTGAGTAAGAGTACGGCTTGGGTGCCGAAGTTTGAGATGGTGAAGAAAATTAAGAAGATGGCGAATGAAGAAGGCCAAAAACAGAAAGCTCGTCAGATTGCAAAAGACATGAAGAAGAAAAAGCTGGATGTGGAGTTGATTTCGCAGTTGACGGGATTAAATATAGATGAGATTGAGAAACTATAACCCCTTGTTATTTCAATACATGTATGAACAGGCAGGAAAAGTTATTACGTATCGGAACTATGCTTGCAAGGTTTGTAGCCGAAGTGAAAATTTTTAACGAAGGGAATTTATACGATATAAATATCCATGCAGAAAACGTTCTAATTCCAATTCTGAATGAGGTTTTCGGCGTATCTGTTGAAAATTTAAATGTCACACAAAAGAAGAATTATCCTGCTATTGATCTCGCAGATTTTAATGGTCGTGTCGCTTTTCAAGTAACATCTTCATCATCAATTACTAAACTTAATGACACCTTCGATCTGTTTAAAGAAAACAACCTTGACAAGAAGTTTGATATCCTGTATTTCTATATATTGACTGAAAAGCAGTCATCATATTCTTCTGATAGTCTCGAAAAGCATATTCCAAGAGGGTATGAATTCGATCAAAGCAAGCATATTATTGATAATTCTGGTCTATTCAACTTAATAAAAAACCTCACTTCCAGCTCGAAGATTGACACCATTGACAGAATTCTTGTTAGTGAATTTTCAGAAGCAAAAATTGAACTCCGCCGTCTGAAATTTGAGCAAAAGTTTCTCAAAACGACACCGGAGAATATTTATACAAACTTATTACGCATTTCTTTCCCACAGCAATTCTACATCGCAGACATTAGCTTTAATAAGGAACAAGCTATTTCACGTATTAACGAATGGCTGGGCACAAAAGGAATTAAGCCTCAAAAGAAGTTTAAGGCCGAAAAGCTCTTTAAAAATGCACTGCGTCACCATCGAATTTTTTTTCAAGATTTTATTCATAATGAAGGCAAAATATTAACCTTTAGAAATTTGCATTCAACAAATGAACCGTTAAGAAATATTATTGATGCGGGTACGATCACAGCGATTACATGTGAGGAATTTTACACTAAAAGTGAAGATAAATTGAATCTCTTTAAATGGTTGTTGAAACAAAATCTAGTTCAATATGTTCACCTGAAAGAGATGGAATGGATTAATGATGGCCGCTTTGTCAGGTTTAAAAAAGACAAAATTGCGCCTCGAAAAAAGCAAAAAAATTGGAAGGGACTAAAAGAATCGACAAAGACGGTCATTTTCGAGGTACATAACAAAAAGCTCGGTCATATCATTTGCTTCAGGCATCTTGCTTTTATACCAAGCTTTGAATTGCTAGATTCTGAATGGTATATGGTTGTCAATCCTACTTGGAGTTTTACCAATCCTTATTCATGGAAGACCAGTCGGTATGAGCCCTATTATATGTCAGGTTTAAAAAGGATGGAAAATAACCAAGCTGTATATTACTTCTATCGCTTCTTTGAACATTATTTAAGCCACGTAGATTTATTTACTGAGGAATATGAATTTCTGAATATTTCATCTGTTCAACCACTGACCATTTCACCAAGTTTGGATGACACAAAATGGAGGCCTTTAAAACATGAAGACATAAGCAACCTTGCCCAGGAAGGTCTTGAACAGGATAATGAATTGAATCTCACACTTTTTGATTAAATGAAAGTACGTTATATTGATGAGCCCGTATTACAGTTCGGTTCAGGACAACATCTTTGTCCTCGGAAAGGAATTTTCACGTTTTCACCGTACGACATTGATCTTGTAAGACCAGATAAAATAAAGCTCGGTATTATCGGAAAACCCGATAGTGTAGAAGTGATTATTGAGTGGCTTGATAAATGCAAATCGCATATCGATGAGAAGAAAGGGAAAAATCCTTTACCCAATCTCTTCACCAATTTCTGCGGATTCAATTTGGAGAGTGGATTTAAGTGTGAAGTTGTTTTTGATGAATCATATATCCGGAAAATCAACAATTCTGAATTTGACGAGATAACTAAAAAACATGATAATCTTGAGACTCGTATTGAAGAAGTTGCAGGTTTATATCTGAATGAGATTAAATACTTGACCAAGAATAAAAACCCCGATGTAATCCTTTGCGTTATCAGCGAAAAATTGATCTCGTTTATTACTGAAGGGGAGTCAAAAGTAGAAAAACCAGGTAAAGAGACAGAACAAGTAGAAGAACAATCTGATATTGCCTCTGCTTTTACAGAAGAGATAGAAAATGAGCCAGATATGCAATCTAAACTTGAGCAAAATTTCAGACGTTACCTCAAGGCCAAAGCAATGCAGTATCATATACCAATTCAAATGGTACGAGATCGAATTGCTAATCCGTCAAAAGAAATGCAAGATCCGGCGACAATTGCATGGAATTTTTTTACAGCTCTTTATTATAAAGCATCAGGTATTCCTTGGGCATTGATACGTCGGGATGGCCATGAGGCTACTTGCTATGCAGGAATCAGCTTCTTTAAGAGTAGAGATCGAAAAACAACTCAAACAAGCATAGCACAAATTTTTAATGAGTTAGGTAAGGGCGTAATTCTTCGAGGTGATGAAATTGTTGTGCGGAAAGACGACTTAACGCCTCATTTATCAGAAGAGCAGGCGTTTAACCTTTTAGATAAATCCCTTAAAGAATATTGGGATGCAATAAAAATTGCTCCTAAAAGATTAGTTCTGCATAAAACATCAAATTTTAATGAGGCTGAAATATATGGTTTCAAACAAGCGGCAAAAAAGTATAACATAAACGCCGTTGATCTAGTCAGTATTCAATCGTCCGACATTCGGTTATATCGGACATCTGTGTATCCACCAATGCGTGGCACTCATTTGTCACTTTCGGAAAAGCATCATGTTTTATATACTAGAGGTTCGGTTCCTTATTATGAAACATATCCTGGTATGTACATTCCGCGTCCATTGTCAATTCGATTATTTGAACACGATGAGTCCCCAAATACTATCTGTGATGAAATATTAGCACTAACAAAAATGAACTGGAATAATACACAGTTTGATCGTAGAAATCCTATCACGATTGACTGTGCTAGGAATGTAGGGCATATTATGAAGTATATTGAAGAGGAAGATAATATGGAATTGAAGTATGGGTTTTATATGTAAATAGATGAATATTAAACGAGCTCCAACAGATACTTGCCTTCTTTGTGGAAAGGATGAATCAAGCTTTAAAGGTTCACATTTAGTACCTGCAGGTCTTCTCAATAAGTTGATTGGGAAACGTGATGCCGAAGAAGGATACTCTATTCAACCTGACGACGAAAATAAACCAATACGAAGTTTCTTCGGAAGAGATAATCTTAATAATCAAGATACAACACAATATCCCAACGAATTTAAAGCAGATTATGTTTTTTGTACGAGCTGCGAAAAACGCTTTAGCACGGTTGAAAATGAAATTCTTCCATATATCACCCAGAAATATATTGAGGCAAATCAAGCACAGAATTTTCCTATTCTGTTTAAAGGGGATTATCAAGTTATTCAGGGGATACGCATCCCATCGAAACTACTTGCTGTATTCTTTTTTGGTGTAGCATGGCGAATGAGTATTCAATATTGGGTTCAAACTGGGCAAACTACGTTTCTTCCCCCACATCATCATGAGCTAATCCGAACAAAACTTGATGAGGTGATGGATGTTAATCTAACTAGATTGAAAGAAAAGTCATCCGGCTTTCCTGATTGGCCTTTTCAGCTCGTCTCTTGTCGTGAATGGAAAAACCATACAGCAAATTTTGTTATGCCTAGCCCGCAATATAAATACCCGTATTGTTTTTGGATGGCAGAATTCATTTTTATTTTTTCATTTGGAATGGATGTGATGCTTCGGTTTCTTGGCCCAACAGAACTTGGCCTTGATATTAACGATGGTCGTTTTATCAATCCGGTGGGTGCGGCTCCTTTTTTGTAACCATCCGGTAATCCCATCCATTTTGCACTCTCTCAAACATTAATTTTCCGGCCTAATTCACACAGGCCATGTCGAGTACACGAACCAGAAAAAACTACAGCCGTTCACAGATAACGGACTACCTTGAACAGTGGAAGCAAAGCACCCAAAGCAAGCGCGACTTCTGTACCCTTCACCAGCTCAACTACCACACCTTTCACAACTGGCAAAAGCACGCCCAGCGGCAGCACAAAAAAACAATACCGCCACCCGCACCATCCGGTTTTGTATCTGTCAATCTGTCTTCATCCGCCCCCGTTACATCCGCGCGTGAGCCACACGTTGAGCTTCTGGTGAATACCAACGGCGAACGCCAGGTGATATTCTACACCATAGAAAGCCTCGAACACCTCAAACACCTGCTGGGCTGATGCTGCATCTCACATCCGCCGTGCGCTACTACCTGTACCGCCACCCCGCCGATATGCGTAAAGGCGCCTCCAGCCTGAGCGGCCTGGTGCGCAATGAGATGCACCACGACCCGCTCAAGGGCGCAGTGTTCATCTTCATCAGCCGCCGTGGTGATCAGATCAAGCTGTTGCACTGGGAAGGCGACGGCTTTGCGTTGTACAGCAAAAAATTAGAGCAGGGCCGTTACGAGTGGCCGCGTATCCTTACCGATGCGAGCAGCATTACCTTAACCTGCGAAGAACTCCACCTCATGCTGCGCGGCATAGTGCTCACCAGTGTGCGCCGCCACACCCGCTATGTGCATAAGTTTGTTCATGAAAACACAACTCCGGTGTATGCACAAAAATAGCAATACCGTACTCTTGTACTGTCATGCAGCACGAGCAAAGTATTGATTATAAAGCAAAGTATGAGCAAGAGATTTTGCGGCGTGAAGAACAAGATGCGATCATCATCCAACTCCGCTTCGAACTCGGTCAGCTCAAGCGCATGCTCTTTGGTGCAAAGCACGAACGCTTTGTGCCCGCCGCCTCACCCGATCAGCTGGCCCTGAGTTTAGACAGGCAATCAGCAACGCCACCTGCCCCATCCGCACAAGCCATCAGCTACACCCGCCGCAAAGCCGAAGCAGCCCCGCAAAAGCCTTCGCGTCAGGCCTTGCCCGCGCATCTGGTGCGTGAACAGGTGGTGATCGAACCCACAGAAGACATCAGCGGCTTAAAAAAAATCGGCGAAGACATCACCGAAGAACTCGACTACACACCCGGCAAACTCTTCGTACGTCAGTACGTACGTCCCAAGTATGCACGGGAGAACGGAGAAGGTGTGCTCACCGGTGAACTGCCGGTACGTCCCATTGAAAAAGGCATTGCCGGGGGCGGTCTGCTGGCACAAATCCTGATCGATAAATACTGCGATCACCTGCCCGTGTATCGTCAGCCGGAACGCTTCAAACGCGAAGGTGTGCAGCTGGCTTCCTCTACCGTGGGCGACTGGATCAGTGCGAGCTGTACACTGCTCACTCCGCTTTACGATACGCTCAAAAAACAAGTGCTGCACAGCACGTATATCCAGGCAGATGAAACGCCCATTGCTGTGCTCGACAAAACTAAAAAAGGAAATACCCATCAAGGTTATTATTGGGTGTATCACGCCCCGCAGGCGCAGGGGGTGTTGTTCGATTACCGCCCCGGACGCGGGCGCGACGGGCCAACTGAACTGCTCAGCGACTTTACCGGCTACCTGCAAACCGATGGTTATGCTGCTTACGATGTCTTCGGGAAACGCGAAGGAATAACCGTGCTCAATTGCATGGCACACGCCCGGCGCAAGTTCGAACAGGCCCTGGAAAACGATGCCGCCCGTGCGGAGTATGTGCTTACAAAGATGCAGCAACTTTACGCCGCGGAGCGTGAAGGGAAAGGCGATGTACTCTTGCTTGAACAACTGCGCCGTGAACGTGCGCTTCCCGTGCTTGAAGAATTAGAACGCTGGATGCGCGAACAACTCGTGCAGGTGACGCCCAAAAGTCCAATCGGCGAAGCGATTGCCTATACCCTGCCGCGCTGGCAAAAGCTCTGCCGCTATACCACCGATACTCAACTGCTCATCGACAACAACCGCGTGGAGAATACGATTCGTCCGGTGGCGGTGGGGCGAAAGAATTATCTCTTCGCCGGAAGCCACAGTGCGGCACAACGTGCGGCTATGATTTATTCTTTGCTGGGCACTTGCAAACTGCATGGGGTAAATCCGTTTGTTTGGCTCAGAAATGTGCTGGAGGTTATACCGGTGCATCCGGCTAACAGACTGGCGGAACTTTTACCGCAGAATTTTAGCGTGTAGTATTTTTTGTTGATTGCGGGAGTGGGATGACCGGACGGTTACGGATTTTCAAACCGTTTTTTTTGCAATCAAGGAAACCGATTTATTAAACCGGTTCAAAAAATAGCATTCGCATAATCAATCATTTAACCAATTAGATTATTTATTTGATGTTTCGGCTCTTGACTTTCATAGTAGTATTATGCTATAATTGCAAACCATTACCCCAAAGCCCCACCTATGACCCCAAACACCCAACAATCGATGAAACGTACTGGTTTATCAGGTCTTATCCTGTTTGCAATGCTGTTTTTGGCTCGTCCGGCGGCTGGGCAGGATTTTAATTATTCGGTGCAGCATGATTCTGTTGCGTGGCAGGAGCTGAATAATCAGACGTTGTGTAATACTGTGAATGTGGCATGGGAGTCTTCGTACACCATATCCATTGGTTTTCCATTTACTTATTTGGGGCAAAGTTTCGACAGTGTGCGTATAGAAACCAACGGCTATCTGTGTTTCGGTGGCAATCATCAGTACAGCTTTATGGCGTTTACTGGTTTTGGTGATCAGATTGATAGTTCTGGGTTGCATAGTGTTCTTGGTTATTCGCGCAGCGGAAGCGGCAACAATGCGATACTTAAATTGCAATACAAGAACGTAAGTCGCAGTTACATGCAAGATTTTCTGAGCTATCAGCTTTGGATTTATGCCGACGGCCGTATTGCTTTAGTTACAGGCCCTTCGCAGATACCGCAGGATACCAGTTTTGCTATGCATCTTGGTTTAGTAAACCGTATGATGGATACACCCGACTGCGGTTTTTTGCTCAGCGGAAATTACACCCAACCTACATCACAACCAGTTACCAATACAACAGCAGAACTGCCGGTATTAAGTTTTGTACCGGTGCAGGGGCATCGTTTTGTATTTGTTCCGGGCAGTAACTGATTATAACCTCAATCAGGTATGAATATTCGCTTTTCATTTTTTGCAGCCGTGCTGCTTGTTATCCTTCTGTTTCCTGCCGAGGGATTTGCGCTTAAGCGTTACTGGCGCGCCACTGCTGCTTCCAACTGGAACAACACGGCCAACTGGTCGGCAACGGCTGCGGGGGCAACCGGACAAACAGTTCCAACCACCAATGATACCGCTTACTTTACGGTATCCGGTGCCAACGGTAACTGCACACTGAATGCGGTGATTACTGTCCGCCGGATGGAGATAGCCGGTTATACCGGTACAATTATTCATCAAGCCAATGCACTAACCACCGGTGCTACGGGCTCAACCGCAAACGATGGCTGGGTGCAATCGTCGGGCGTTTTTCAGGGCGGCAGTGGTAGTATTATAATGCGCGGTAACGTGCTGATCAGCGGGGGTGATTTCAGATCAACGTCTGCTACACTGCAGCTTGAACGCGGAATTTCATTGACCGGTACAGCAATTTTCCGGCACAACAACGGACTGGTGCAATGTGTATATGGAAGTGTAAATACCGGATCCGTAACATGGAGTTCAACCGGATCGCCAAGAAGTTTTTATACGCTGGAGTTCAATTCTAACAATACAAAAACCTGGACAATCGCCACTAATAATGTTCTTCCGGTTGTCAATGAATTGAAAACTGATGGCACTTGGCTCAAGGTGGTAAATGGTGGTTTTATTGATCTTTCGGGGAATGTAAACCTGCAGGGTGTTGGTGCATTTAAAGGCACAACTGTACTCCGCATGATTGGCACCGGAAATCAGTCGATAACAGGAACAGTTGACAATGGTGTTCCGCACCTTCTTCCGCTGGTGATCAATAAAGCAACGGGTACAGTAAATTTTATTGGCCCGGTAGCAACGGCTTCATCCATTACACGAACTGCGGGTGCTGTAAACTTCGGTACATCGCGTTTTATTTTTACCGAAGCCGGGGTTTCGCCTGCTATTACAGGGCGTTTTACAGGCAGCAATGCTTTTCATAAAATTTCGGTGGAAGCCTCAACAGGAAATATGCTGGTTGCTGTAAATGATACTGTGCAAATTAATGATTCGCTTCATTTCAGGGCTTCAGGTATCCGGCAAACGGCACTTACTAAAACGGCAAACGGTTATCTGCGGCTCAAGGGCAATCTGGTGATCAGCAATACGGTGGCGGGCATTGCTTCGCAACTTATGTATTGTTTCGACGGGACAGCTAACCAGCGTATCAGTGGTTCAACAACTGCGGGTTGTACGTATTTGGGCGATGTGCTGATTAACAAGGCATCAGGCAATCTGGATATTGAGGGGCATGTGGTGGTATCGGGAAACTGGCAGTATAGTACGGGTTCGGTAAATGCGGCGAACAGTACGGTTTACCTGCGGGTGATGAATTCGACAGCGCGTGTTGTATCGGGCAGTATGACGTTTGGCAACC
>JBKDHA010000083.1:0-10335 GCA_046335555.1 Bacteroidota bacterium | reverse complement strand
CAGTCCTTACCTTATTGGATATACAGGCTTAGCTATTCAAGCCGGAGAACTACGAAAGAAGGTGACAGACCCTAAGGTTCTTGAACGTTTATTTAATATTATACCACATACTTCAACTCTGGAAGCTTCAGAAGTAGTAATTTATCAACTCGATGAGAAAACGGGGACAATTGATAAACTTTCTTCAGATCACGGAATACCGTCAGGCGAAAATTATTTGAATCTGTATTTGCAAAAGGGAAATGAATTATTCGATTACATGCTGGAAATTGAACAAGAAATGAATTATGGCGGTTGATTTCTTTGATAACAATTGCAGGGAAGCTCCCCGAACAAACATTCGATTTGGTTTGTGCGACAAGCAGGGTAATGAAGAACCTGCATATTCAGATTCGGAAAATGAACAAGACTGGCTTGCAGAAGTAAGAAATGAATCTGGTAAAACGATTGTTTTTATACCGCTTGACAACTGTATTATTATTCACAAGCCAGGAACAAACAATAAAGAAAGCCTTTGCGACGGTGCACTACTCTTTGATCAAGATCTGGTTTTAGTTGAGTTGAAGAACATCAGAACTGGGGGCTGGATACCTGATGCTATTGGTCAATTAAAAAACACAATACAATTAATCAGAGAAGCTCACGACCTTAGATTATTCAGGCACAAAAAAGCACACGTTTGTAATAGGAAAAAACAAATATTTCACGTTATAGATCAGGACGTAAAAATTAGGTTCTATCAGGAAACAGGCGGTTTTCGGTTGCATATCGAAGGCGTAATTTAAGTTTAACAGGTTTAGAAAGCGAATATTCACGTACAATCCAAGAAAACCCTGCTTTTCTTACCACTTCCCCCCCATCATTTTTGTAACTTTGCACCCGCTAAAGTGCAGTTTTTATGGAAGAACGGGTTCTGAATACGATTGAAGAAGCTCTTGATGACATCAGAGCAGGAAAAGTAATTATTGTGGTTGATGATGAAGATCGCGAGAATGAAGGTGATTTTATTGCCGCCGCACGTCACGTTACGCCCGAAGTCATCAACTTCATGGCCACACACGGCCGCGGTTTGATTTGCGCTCCTATCATCGAAGATCGTGCTGATGAGCTTGGTCTCGAACTGATGGTTCCCAAAAACTCATCGCTGCACGAAACACCGTTTACGGTTTCTATTGATTTGCTGGGCAATGGCTGCACAACCGGCATTTCGGCATCAGATCGCAGCAAAACCATTCAGGCGCTTATTGATCCGAATACCAAGCCCGAAGATTTCGGCAAGCCGGGACATATTTTCCCGCTTCGTGCCCGCCGCGAAGGTGTGCTGCGCCGCATCGGTCATACCGAAGCTACCATTGATTTTGCCCGTCTTGCCGGTTTTGAACCTATCGGTGCGCTGGTAGAAATTATGAACGAAGACGGCACCAGGGCGCGACTGCCGGAACTGTTGCAAATTGCCAAACGTTTCGATCTCAAAATTTGCTCGATCAAAGATCTGATCGAATACCGTCTGCGCACCGAAACAACTATTGTGCGTGAAGTGGAAGTTGAACTTCCTACCGAACACGGTAGTTTCCGCATGATTGCCTACACGCACACACCTTCGGGCGAACAGCATCTGGCCTTGGTAAAAGGCAACTGGAATCCGGGAGATCATGTGCTGGTGCGCGTTCACTCATCGTGCATGACCGGCGATATTTTCGGCTCGTGCCGCTGCGATTGTGGCCCGCAATTGCACAAAGCCATGGAAATGATTGAAGCCGAAGGCCGCGGTGTAGTTATTTACATGAATCAGGAAGGGCGCGGAATCGGACTGCTCAACAAACTGAAAGCCTACAAACTTCAGGAGCAAGGCCGTGATACCGTTGAAGCCAATATTGAACTCGGCTTTAAAATGGATGAACGCGATTATGGCGTTGGCGCTCAAATTCTTCGCGATTTAGCGGTGCATAAAATTCGCCTCATGACCAACAATCCGAAAAAACGCGCCGGACTTATCGGCTACGGATTGGAGATTGTAGATAATGTAGCTCTCGAAATAAAATCGAACAAACACAACCAGCTTTATCTCGAAACTAAGCGCGACAAACTTGGCCATTCATATAAATTAGAAAAATAACCGGGATTATTAACCCGATAAATAGCAGCGAGTGTAAAATGTTCGTGTAATTCAAACACAACCATTTTACACTCTTTTTTTGCAACTAATACTTATGCGCGAAAAAATTTACCTAAGCTGGAGCGGCGGAAAAGACTCAGCCCTGGCACATTGGATGCTCAGTCAGCGCAGTGATATTGAAGTAGCGGGATGGCTGTGTACAGTGGCTGCATCAGAAAACAGAGTTTCGATGCACGGTGTAAAGCCCGCACTAATTGAAGCACAAGCCGCTGCAGCAGGAGTTAAACTGAAATTAGTAAGCGTTGCAGCAAACTCCGCCGCAGGTTGGGAAGAAGCTATGCTGACTGCACTTCGTGAACTGAAAGCAGAAGGCATAACTACAATTGCACACGGAGATATTTTTCTGGAAGACCTGCGCAACTACCGCGATGAGCTGCTGCGCAAAGCCGGTATGCAGGGTTTGTATCCGCTCTGGAAGCAAAATACGACTAAGCTTATTGAAATCTTTCTGCAAAACGGATTTGAAACACGTCTTTGCTGCGTAAGTGATGAATGGTTTACAGAGCACGATGCAGGCCGGTTGCTGGATGCTGATTTTTTGAAAATGCTTCCGGCCGGTGTTGATCCCTGCGGCGAAAATGGGGAGTTTCACACTTACTGTTTCAGTGGCCCGATTTTCAGCAAATCGCTGAACGTTGAAGTGGGTGAAAAAGTTTATCGCGCATTGCCGCTGCAAACTACAGACGGTGTAAAAGGCCCGAAAGGTTTCTGGTATGCCGACTTGAAACTCAGTTAAACAAGTGTTTAATTTGAGCGCGGCGGCAATGAATCCTGGCGTGTTGTATCAACTTTCGGCGGTTCGGGTGCAGGTTCTGTTTTATGCACACGTTCAGTAATCAGATAAGCTTTATAGCGCACCATGAGATCGTGAAAACTGTCGAAGTCTTCGCGATAAAACACACCTACACCTTGTGTAAACGGAGCTGTTGCATTAATCAGCGTGTTGTCGTTTGAGCGGTTGAACGCACGCAAACGAACACGGCCATCATCAGTAACCTTGTATTCAACATTAACATCACCCACCCACTGCACGGAGCTGGTTGATGAAAGCTGCGTTTGTTCTTCGCGCCCAAAATTTCCGTCAATGGTAACCCGGTTGTTGAGAATAGCGGTTTGCATGTACAGCTTTAACTCGCCCTGACTTACATCGTCGTTAGGCCGGTATTTCATCTGTACTGAAAAATCATTGCTGATTTGAGAGAGCCAGTTGTTAAGTGTTCCCGATACAAAATTGGAAAGAATGGTTGAACTGGTTCCGCCCACAACATTTGAGTTGGAAGCACCATCTCGAAATTCGGAAGGGGTGATGAAGCTGTTGAGAACGATCAAAGAAAGTACTTGTTTATTTCGTTCAAGCTCAATCTGCGTATAGCTTTTCACTGTTTCCTGAATATTCTGATCGGCCGTAGGCAGTTCAATATCAAAACCAATATTCGGGTTCATAAGGTTACTGTCGAGGTGCATGACCACATTTACCGGATACGCTCTTTTGTAAGCTTGATTAACAGAATCGAGCGGAAAGAAAGGTTCAACCGAAGCATTGGCTTTGTAAACAGCATCCGCATCAATGATAGCATGTTCAGGATCTCCGCTCCAACTTATTGTACCGCCCCGTGCGAGTTCAAATGGCGCATAAATAATATTTTTCAGGGTAAAGAGATATTTCCCGCTGCTTACCTGATATTGGCCTTTCATTGTAAAATCGCCCTGTTCGCTCAGGTTCATATCCAGAACGCCGGTACCTACAGCTTTAATTTCGTCGCCAACAGTTTTATCAAAAATTACATTTACATCAGCATCTTCAGTTGCTTCAATGGTGAGACTCATTTCAATACCATTGTTCTTGAACTGATTCGACTGCATTTTTTTAACGGCAACAGAGTCTTTAGCGAAATAGACAAAATCATTTTCACCAACTTCCGACGTATAACTCATCGGAATATTGAATACCGATCTGATAGTGCTGCCGTTATTTACAATGCTCTCGGTTTTAGCGTTGATGTTTATCGAAATTTTATCATCAACAAAACCGAATATGTTCATAAATCCGGAAGCAAATACAGTTCCGAAGTATAATTCATTGTCCTTCTCTTTGGTGTCCATTACCAAAAACCTATCCAGAGCAAAGTCCATATCGAACTGGAAATTACTGAAATTGGAATGGTATAAGTGGCCATAAATCTTTGCTTTATTTCCATACTTATCAGCTATCTGATAATCGTCGAAATAAAACGAATTGGGTTCGATATATACTTTTTGTTCAAATGCTTTTACATCAATTCCGAGATAGTCAATTGTTGCTTTTTTAATAAAAACATCTGTTGAACCGGCAAATTCGGGTTTGTTGAGTGTTCCGGCAACATGCACTTTCCCGCCGATTGTTCCGACCATACGGCTGCAATATTCTTTGAGCAAGGGTTGCAGAATGCCCAGATCTATATTGTATAAACTCAGGTCAATATCAAGACTGTTCTCGTCGCGTTTGGGGAAATAATATCCTTCAAAAATGATATTATTTACAAGTGAATTAGTTTCTTCATTTTTTATTCCTTTCGAAAATTCGCCATGCATATAAACGGCTGTGCGCACTTTATCCCAAACGGCATCAACATGCCCTTCGCCAAGCTTTTGACCGTTAATAAACAAGTTGGTAAACTCGGTATTACTGGTGAAAATTGGCGTTCTGTATAAATCAGAAAGCGTTGTTTGTCCGCTGATAAATCCGCTGAACGATAATCCTGATGCTTCCGTAAAATAATTCAGGTGATAGAGATTGAATTTATTAAGACTCACCAGCAACTGATCGGAAGCAAGATCAGAAACTATTCCGTTCAATCCAATGAGCTGATTGCCGGATGAAAATCTGAGATTTTTAAATTCGATTCTGTTTGAATCAATCAGTACTTGATTTCCGCCTGCAACTTGCCAAAGCGAATCGTTGAGGTAAAGAGATGCATTGAAAAGCTGCATACTCAATGCGGAACCACCAAGGAAATGCGTCAGCAGAATCACTTGTCCTTCGTTGCGCCGGCGGCTTTGGTTGTTCCAGTCGAGACGTGTAAGCAGCGAATCGTTGGAGGCACTGCATTTCAATAGCACATTATTCAGTCCAACCGAATCGCTCAGTGCGATGCGGTTCATCCGTCCGTTAAGTTCGCAGCGGCGTGCGGTGTTTGAAAATGTGATATTGTGCAAACCCTCAAACCGTGTGCCTTTCCAGCTTATTCCGTCTGAGTCAAGCAAACCATCGAGATGTCGTTTTTCGGTATCAAAACTTCCTTTAAGGAATGTTCCGGGTTTAATAGCAAGACCGGGAGCCAGCACTTCAACCGGTCGGGTATTTTGATTAAAAGTGAGGTAGTAAGTAAATTTCTGCTCCGGTGTTTTTGCTTTTTTCTTTTTCGGATCAATTGGCGCAGGAGGCGGGAAATAAGATGGCAGGTAATCAGACAGCAAATTTTCTACTGTTGCAGGAAGTTCCAGCAATTGAAACCGGCCTTTTATAGTTGCAGTTGCAATATCAGATTCTAATGCAATAATGCGTGTTGAGTCGTTTTCAAAATTCTGTGCATTGAGTGTAAGTTGCCTGAACGAGTATTGTTCTCCGTTGCGCACATAGTCTAACTGCTGCACACCAATGGTGCCGGTCATGTTGTCGATATTGCTGCCTTTGAGGCGCATCTCAAGTCCGGTTGTGAGTATATGTTCTTCCTCCGCATTCAGAAATCCGAGTGCGCCGAGGTTTGCAGAATCTATATCTGCTGTAAAATTCATTACGGGCACTTTGTCTTTAAAATTGACCATTCCCGAAAACGAAAGACTTACATTCGGGTCACGCATTTCAAGTTGCCCGATGTCGTATGTTCCGCGATAGAGATGCCCGTTGGTAATGGTAATATTGCGGTATGTATAATTGTTGAATGCGACAGCACTGAGTTGACCATTTACATCCGCATCCATAATATCGGGGCGCAATCCACTGCCGTCAATATCTATAGTTCCTGATACAGTCCCGAGTCCGCTTACATCAAACAAATTTCCTACATCAAATGCTTCGGGCGAAATCCGGCCGTGATACACAAACAGCGAAGAACTGTCGGGCTGCGACATGGCAAGATTGTCGAGATTAAGATTCCCGAGAGCTGTAGTAAATCGTCCGTGTGCAACAAATTCCGACAGAAAGCCTTCATACGTTCCGGCGAAACCGATGGTACCTAATTTTGCCATTTCTGCTGGCAAATCGGTAAGCAGTGAATCACCTTTTTGAAATGGAGGATTAGGTAAACTTCCGAGGTCGTAGTAACTCGTTCGGAGTTCGCGAATACGGAAATTCATATCGGTAGTTTCAATATCTGGCAAACCATTGAAACTGAAATTACCGGCAATCACAGAATTACGTCCGAACTCAAGTCTTATGTTTTTACAGCGCAATCGTTCAACGGTTCCGCTCACATCACCACTCACCAAAACTTTCTCGTGAATACCTTCGAGATCAGGCGAGAAATAAGCAATATCAGCCATTTCAACCTGTGTACTGTCGAGATGCCCCTGCATGCGCACAAGATGAATAAAGTCATCTTCTATGGCTTCGAGACTATCGTACACAAACTTGAGATCTCCTTTTACAAGGCTTGAAGGCGTTGCAATTTTCAGTTTTCGGAAGTGTGCATATTCTTCGGAAAGTGTGAGTTCCGATTCAAATTCCTTTACTTCAAAACCGCATTGTTCGCGGGCGCGGAGGTAATCGAGATGCAGCTGAACCGAATCGCCGGCGGGGCGTATATCCTCAAAATGAGCATAAACACCGGTTGCAAGGATATTTTCATAATCCATTCCCGGATCGGCAATGGTATCTCGTGTATCGATGTAAGCAATCCGCACATTATCAAGCGTAATTCCGCCCAGTTCAACATCCCACGGCGATTTTGTTTTGGGTTTCTTCGGGCCGGTTGATTTGAAGTGCATAAGAATGAAGCGATAGTTCAGTCCGCGTTCATTGGCATACTTTTTCAGTTTGATATTGGCATTGCTGAGTTTAATATCGCGCAATGCAAGCTGGTGATTTTCGTAGCTGAACCTCCGCACATCGGCAATCAGTTCTTCGGCATACAGCAACGTATCGCCGTGCTTGTCTTCAACATAAATGCCTTCGAAAACCGCTTTCGTAAAAAACTGAATATTTACCCCTTTCACTTCAACTTTGGTCTCCAGTTCATCGGAAAGCCATGAAGTTGCCCGCTGCGCCAACCAGGTTTGAACCGCAGGAAGCTGAATGAGAAAATAAGTGGAAATAAGCAAAACAACGAGCACAATCACAATCCGGAGGAGCCAGCGCCCCGCCTTTTTGATAATTTTGCCAATGATACGCTGTTCTTCTGCCATGTGTTAGTTGTTGCACAACCGGTAACGCCGGCTATGCACAGCAATAAAAACGCCAGAAACAGGATTTACGGTTGTAATCTGGGACTTTTTGCAAAAATAAACATATTAAGCATGCCGCTCATCCTTGGAATTGAATCATCGTGCGACGAAACGGCTGCCGCTGTGCTCCGAAACGGCCGGCTGCTGTCGAATGTAATTGCCGGGCAGGATGTGCACAAACAATGGGGCGGTGTAATTCCCGAACTGGCCTCACGGGCGCACCAGCAGCAGGTTGTGCCGGTAATTCACGAAGCACTGAAACAGGCCGGTGTTGAGCCACATGAGCTTGATGGCATCGCCTATACACAAGGCCCCGGCTTGCTGGGCGCACTGCTGGTGGGCGGATCGTTTGCAAAAGCTTTTGCGCTGGCGCTTGGTAAGCCACTGCTGGCTGTAAACCACATGCAGGGACATATTCTGGCGCATTTCGTGCGCGATGAACAGGAAAGGCCGGTGCCAGAATTTCCGTTTCTCTGCCTTACGGTCTCGGGCGGACATACACAACTTGTGCGTGTTGATGATGCCCGCACGTTTGTGCTGATCGGAGAAACGATAGACGATGCTGCCGGTGAAGCGTTCGACAAATGCGCCAAGATTCTCGGCCTCCCCTATCCCGGCGGACCTTTGATTGATAAATATGCCGCCGAAGGCAACCCGAAAGCATTTGCGTTTCCCGAAGCACAAGTCCCCGGGCTGAATTTTAGTTTCAGCGGACTAAAAACAGCCGTGC
The DNA here is from genome assembly GCA_046335555.1 of Bacteroidota bacterium. Lineage (GTDB taxonomy): Bacteria > Bacteroidota > Bacteroidia > Palsa-965 > Palsa-965. Next base: position 2,008 of record JBKDHA010000083.1, on the reverse strand, counting down.
TTTACTTTGTGCGCGACAAAACCGCTGTCGATGCTGAGTTTGTGCAAAACAACCTGGCCGATATTTGCGCCTCGGTTCAGCATACAATTGTAAAAACACTGCTGAAACGGGTAAAGCGCGCCGTGAACGAAACAGGCATTAAACGTGTTGCTCTTGCAGGCGGCGTTTCGGCAAACAGCGGTTTGCGCAAAGCACTTCAGGAAACCGGCGCTGCCGAAGGCTGGGAAACATTTATCCCGCCCTTTGCCTATTGCACCGACAATGCTGCAATGATTGCAATGGCCGGGCATTTTCAGTTACTGGCTGGCGAATTTGCCGGACAGGATACACCACCTCAGCCCCGCTTCAGCCTGTGATCAAAGACTTATTCCGCAACACATTCCGAGCCGCAGAAGCCGATGCAGAAGCCGCACGCATAAAAAACGACCGTAAAAGTCACCGCAAAACCTGGATCATTTTGATCTGGGCAGCGGCTGGTCTAACGCTAATCAACTATGCCGGAAACACAGAGAATATCACCACATTTCTCCGCAATATCGGGTTACAGCATGCAGCTGAAACGTTTTTTGAATGGACAAATCTGAGCGAAAATGCACAACTGCATCACCTCATTTGGTGGGCATCGGTTAGCATTTTCAACTATCTGCTTGTTCCGCTCATACTCATCCGTTTTGTTTTCCGCGAGCACATTGCCGAATACGGATTCAAACTGAAAGGTGCCTTCGGAGGCTGGCCGATATATGTTGTGATGCTTGTAGTAATGCTTCCGCTTGTCGCTTATTTCTCAGGAACGACAGCTTTTCAGCAGAAATATCCGTTCTACCAGCCACAAAACGGCGAAGCACTCTGGCCCAACTTCTGGATTTGGGAAGGCTTTTACCTGCTTCAGTTTGTAGCTCTGGAGTTCTTTTTCCGCGGCTTCATGACCTTAGGTTTGCGCGAACGCTTCGGGTTTTACAGCATTCTGGTCATGATGGTTCCTTATTGCATGATCCATTTCCGCAAACCCATGCCCGAAACCTTCGGTGCCATCATTGCCGGCATTGTTCTGGGCACGCTGAGCATGAAAAGCCGCTCCATCTGGCTTGGCGTGCTTATTCATTACAGCGTTGCGATTACGATGGATTTATTTTCGCTCTGGCGAAAATAATGATGAATGTTGAGTGCTGAATGTTGAATGTTTTTGATAATTAATAATGCGAGGTGTTACCTCGCATTATTGATATTACTTAGATGTTCATTTCGCATTCATCATTCATCATTCAGCACTCAACATTCAACATTGATTTTGTTACATTTTTTCCGGCACATCAATCCCCAGCAACGCCAATGCTTCCCGAATGGTTCGGGCAACTGTGGCCGACAAGGTGAGGCGGAAGTTTTTAAGGGCATCCGACTCGGCTTTCATTACCGGACAGGCATCGTAGAATTGGTTGTAGGTCTTGGCTAAATCATACACATACTGTGCAACTATTGCCGGATTGTAGGCTGTTCCGGCTTCGTTTATGGTTGCCGGAAACTGGTGCAGATGTTTGATCAGCTGCTTCTCTTTTTCGTGAAGCAACTCGGGCGCATTGGTCTCCGGAAGTTGATTGGCGATGCCTGCTTTACGCAGCATTGAACTGATCCGGGCGAAAGTATATTGGATAAACGGACCTGTGTTGCCCTGTAAATCGATACTTTCTGCGGGGTTGAACATCATTTTCTTCTTCGGATCCACTTTCAGGATGAAGTATTTGAGCGCTGCCATGGCTACCTGATGATAGAGAGTTGACTTTTGCTCATCACTCATATCGGCAATCATGCCGCGTTCTTCGGCAAGGGCACGGGCATCATCTTCCATCATTTCGATGAGTTCATCGGCATCCACTACAGTGCCCTCGCGCGATTTCATTTTACCGTGCGGCAGTTCTACCATTCCATACGAAAGGTGATACAAGCCTTCTGCCCAGGTGTAGCCGAGTTTGGCTAATGCAATGCGCAATACTTTAAAGTGATATTCTTGCTC